>NZ_JACJRC010000031.1 GCF_014697025.1 Alkalinema sp. FACHB-956
CGTCCAATTCGATTGCTTCGATAACTCTGCGTCGAAAATCTTCACTGTAGGGGCGGGCCATGGTCAGCAGGGGGAATTACTCACTTCCCTTCTAGTCTACGTCCTAAGGTCGCTGGCTTTAGCTATACATCGGTTTCTATGGTGTGGGCCGTTCGCCTAACTGGAGAAGAACTGGGCAAAAAACACAAATTTTCGCCAAAAAGTGCACTTTATTGAAAATAAAATCCCTTTTGATGGAGATAATCCATGGGTGTAAAAGCCCCCTAAACTGTTGTGCTATCGAACGATCGTTGTAATTTAGATCATCCGTATCTCACCCCTACCGAGTAGTTAACTAGTGGAGCCAAGAAAATAAATTGTGGAAAATCGGTTGCTATGGTTTACCCAATCCTGTGGAAAACTGGGGTAAAGCTGTGGAAAACTAGGATTAAACTAGGGCGGTGGCAATTGATTCGTGGCAATTGATTCGTGGAAATTGATTCGTGGAAATTGATTCGTGGAAATTGATTCGTGGAAATGATTGAGTGGCAATGATTAGTAGCGGTTAGGCGACGCGATCGCCCGACTGAAAGCACCCTGATCGTCTCGATCGATTGCACGATCGAATCTTTGCACTGATCGATTTCAAAAGGCTGGACGATGCAGCAAATTAAAAGCGTTGAAGCAACTTAGCATAGCCGATTGCTCCAACGCATCTTCTTCTCCATAGACCTCACCCAGGAGTGGGTCTATCGTAGGATGTCTATCGTGAGATAGCTTGGTCTGAGTCGTTTCAACTAGATCCCATCAACTAAACCCATCAACCAGACCCATCAGCTAGTTATGCAATGCCAGGGGAACTGCCACTGGGTTGACTCGCCAGATTTCTTGGCAATACTCCCAGATCGATCGATCGCTGGAGAACTTACCCATCCGCGCCGTATTCAAAATTGACATACGAGTCCAATGATCTGTATCCCGATAGGCTTGGCTGACTTGGTCTTGACAGTCAATGTAGGCTTGGTAATCGGCCAACAACAGGTAGGGATCGGCATAGAGCAAATTATCGACCAGGGGTTTAAAGAGTTGTGTATCGCCGTGGGAGAAAAAGCCAGAGGCAATGCGATCGATCGCGAGTTTCAACTCTGAGTTGCTTTCGTAGTAGGCTCGGGGCTGGTATCCAGCGGCCTGGGTCGCGGCCACTTCCTCCGCTGTGAGGCCAAACAGGAAGAAATTCTCTGCGCCCACTTCATCGCGGATTTCAATATTAGCTCCATCCAAGGTGCCGATCGTCAGCGCGCCGTTCATGGCAAATTTCATATTGCCCGTGCCAGAGGCTTCTTTCCCGGCGGTGGAAATTTGTTCCGAAAGATCGGCGGCGGGATAAACCCGTTGAGCAAATTTCACGCTGTAGTCTTTCAAGAACACAACCTTGAGGCGATCGTGGATGTCAGGATCGCGATTCACCACTTCTCCCACGGCATTGATTAACTTAATCATCAACTTCGCCATGAAATAGCCCGGTGCTGCCTTGCCCCCAAAAAGGAAGGTTCTCGGCACAATGTCTAGATCGGGATTAGCCTTCAGGCGGTTGTACAGCGTGATGATGTGTAGCACATTTAAGTGTTGCCGTTTGTATTCATGAATCCGTTTTGCTTGGATGTCAAAAATGGAATCGACATTGACTGAAATGCCCTGTTGTTTTTGGATATAGTCGGCCAGATCTTGTTTGATGGCTCGCTTGATCTGCCGCCATTCATGGCGGAATTCAGCAATATCCTCATAGGCTTCTAGCTGATTGAGTTTGCTTAAGTCCTTAATCCAGCCGTCACCAATCTCGCGGGTGATCAAGTCCGCCAATCGGGGATTACTCAACACCAAAAACCGACGGGGGGTAATGCCATTGGTTTTGTTGCTGAATTTTTCGGGATACATTTGGGCGAAATCCCGCAGTACATCCTGTTGCAACAACTCGGTGTGTAATTCTGCTACACCATTGATGGCATAGCTCCCCACCGATGCCAAATTCGCCATCCTGACATAGCGCGGCCCCGATTCGTCAATCAAGGACATCCGCTGAATACAGGCTTCATCATCAATAAATTTGAGCCGTACATCATCCAGGAAATGTTGATTAATTTCGTAAATGATTTCTAAATGGCGCGGTAACAGTCGCTCAAATAGATCAATCTCCCATTTTTCTAGGGCTTCGGGCAGTAGGGTGTGGTTGGTGTAGGCGAAAGTTTGGCGCGTAATGTTCCAGGCGGCATCCCAGGCAAAGTCGTGCTCATCAACCAACAGGCGCATCAATTCTGCAACGGCGATCGCGGGATGGGTGTCGTTCAATTGCAGGGTGAATTTTTCGTGCAGGGTGTCGATCGGTTCGCCCCGCAGTTGGCAGTGGGTACGAATGATGTCTTGCAGAGAACAGGCCACAAAGAAGTACTGTTGCTCTAGGCGCAGTTGCTTACCCTGCTCAAAGGCATCATTGGGGTAGAGGACTTTGGTTAGGTTTTCCGAGGAAACCTTGTCGCCCACCGCCCCGTAGTAGTTTCCGGAGTTAAAGGCGTTGAAATCGAAGGAATCCATGGCCTCCGCTGTCCAGAGCCGTAGGGTGTTGGCGGTGTGGGTGCGGTAGCCCAGAATGGGGGTGTCGTAGGGGACGCCTTTGATGACCCGATCGGGCACCCAGCGAACTCGATAGCGTCCGGTGTGATCGGGATAGCCTTCCGTGTGACCGCCGAGTTTGACTTGGACAGCGAGTTCAGGATGGGCGATTTCCCAAGGATTGCCGAGGTGGAGCCATTTGTCTGTGAGTTCCACTTGCCAGCCATCTTTGATGTCCTGCTCAAAAATGCCGAATTCGTAGCGAATGCCATAGCCGATCGCGGGAATTTCCAACGTGGCTAGGGAGTCGAGATAACAAGCCGCTAATCGCCCCAAGCCACCGTTACCTAAGCCCGGTTCTTCCTCTTGATCCAGCATGTCTTCAAACCGGATCCCGAGGGCTTCGACGGCCTGCTTCATTTCGTCGTACATCCCTAGGTTGATCAGGTTATTGCCCAGATGCGGCCCTAGGAGAAATTCCGCCGAGAGGTAGCCAACTTGGCGCGGTGCGTTGCTGTAATAGGTATCTACCGTACAGAGCCAGTGCTGCACTAGGCGATCGCGCACTGTGTAGGCCACCGCCATGTAGTAATCATTCAGGGTCGCAATACGGGGAAATTTGCCTTGGCTGTAGGAGAGGTGATCGAGGATGGCTCGTTTGAGGGTTTCAACACTTCGCCCAGTACGATCGTCTTCAATCAAAATCGGGCATTCTTGGGATTCCATCATGGGCAGTCTACGGGGTAATCGGTCACTAGCAAATTGGTCTAGGGAGGTGAGCCTATCGATCGAGATAGTTTCTACTAATTAGAATGCCCAAAATCTCGATCGAGATGGGCAATCAACAGAATCCACCGAAAAATCGGGATCGCCTTGTATACCCTAGGTTTTCAAGGAAATAGACCCATGACTGTTGCGAAAACTTTAGATTGTTTTAACAAATTCTCTAGAATTGGCAACAGCATCACATTCCGGTTGTTTTAACTGCAACCTTGCGACCACTTAATTACAACTGCTCCGGATTGCAATTGGCTAGAACAACCAACTTGTTTTAAGAACTAGATGGATTTAGCAACAATTACCCGGTTCACAACAGTCTCCTGCACTGGGAAGGGTCGCGCGGTAATCGACTCCCTTCGTCTCGCGGGGATGGCGTAGGCTATCACGGCTGCAATTAAAGACAGGCGCGGAGTCTCGGGGCACTTCTGTCTGGGGCAAAACGGGGATGAAATCGTGGGCATAGGGGCCGTTGGGATCGGTATAGAGTTGAAAGGTTTTTTCACAAACCGCCATCCGCTCTCCCCGCAACAAGGTGTGGCCATCATCATCCTGTACCGCTTTCCAGGGGCCTTTGTAAATCACGGCTTGATTGCGATCGAGGCAAGGGCCTTCTTTGCCTTTGTAGGCTTGGACAGTGAGCGATCGAAATTCAATGCCATCGATGACCTGCCAGGGCTGTTCCTGCCGTGCCAAAATTTCCACGCCGTAGAATCCCGCTGCTTCAAACCGTTGCAAAAATTCCGATTCTAAAAACGCACCCGCAATACAGCCACTCCACAGGTCTGGATCATTGAGAATTACGTCCGTGGGTGGTTCATCACAGACAATATCAGAAATTACGGCTCGACCACCGCGTTTGAGAATACGATAAATTTCCTGGAACAATTGATTTTTATCCTGGGGCTTAACCAGATTGAGAACGCAGTTGGAAACAACAACGTCAACGCTACTAGTTGCAATTAATGGCGCTTCCCGCCGGAGTCGATCGCCCTCTGTCTCCAGGGCGGCCAAATCTGCGATCGACTGGACCGGATGCTGATTCAGCCAAGCTTGGAGCTGATCTAAATTCAGCGCCAGATCTTGAATTTTACCTTTGACAAAGTTCACATTGTGATAACCCAGCTGATCGCCGATCGTTGCTTGATATTTGCGGGCAAGGGCCAACATTTCGTCGTTCATATCCACGCCAATGACGCGACCCTCGGCCCCCACTTTCTGCGCCATGATGTAGCAGTTTTTGCCCGCCCCCGATCCCAAATCGACCACCACTTCTCCTGCTTGAACATAGCGGGTTGGGTCGCCGCAGCCGTAGTCTTTGGTAATAATTTCCTCCGGCAGGATTTTCAGATAGCGTCCATCATAGCCATCCGTGGGGCAACAGAGGGCTGCTTGGGGGGCTTGGGCTCCGGCGCTGTAGCGATCGCGCACGGCCTGCTCAATGTCGTAATGGATTGCAGTCTCGGTCGTGATCGCCATTGGATTAGAAGATGTCATGGTGAAATGAGGAGTGAATTGGGTAATCAGTGAGTAGGCACAAAAAACAACATTCAAGTAGCATTATCGCAAATCAATCTACGATCGCGCCGCCACAGGAACTTCCTGCCCCAGCCGTACAACCAAAGCAATGGCGTCCAGTCATAATCTGTCGCTGTGCCAAGGTCTGTAAATCAAAATCACGAATATGTAATTTTGGAGCCACCTTAAGCTCCAGCATTTGATTGAAATCGCAATCGTAAAGATAGCCATCCCAGGATACTGAAAGGGTATTGCGGCACATCAGTCCAGCAATCGTGGCAGGATTAAAGGAATTAACCAGTAACTCTTGGTATGTTTGTAAATTTCCTGATGCTTCCAACCATTCTAAGTAGCGAGAAATGGGCATGTTGTTGAGGGTGATGAGCCGATCGAAGGTAACGCCCTGGTGTTTCAGCAATCCTGCCTTCCATTCCTGCTCTAGTCGCCCTTGACCACTGGCTAAAAAAGCGCCCACGGGATTACTGACTAACGTCAATTGTCGCTGGGGATCGCCCTGGCCATAGCCAACTTGATTTAAGCGTCGTAGGGCTTCGATCGACTTTTCAAAGGTGCCATCGCCCCGTTGGACATCGGTATTGCGCTGACGGTAATGGGGTAGAGAGCAGACAATTTCCACCCCGCGATCGGCAAACCATTGGGGGAGATCGGTTTTTCCTGGCAACAGGAGGACGGTCAAATTACAGCGATCGATCACCTTTTTCCCGCGTTGAATACATTCATCCACCAACGCGCGAAAATGGGGATTCAGTTCCGGTGCGCCCCCTGTGATATCTACGGTGTGGGCCTGGGTGTGATCCAACGCTGCTAGGCATAGGTCGATCGTCTCACGGGACATCACCTCCTGGGTGCGATCGGGGCCTGCATCCACATGGCAATGTTTACAAGTCATATTGCACAACTTGCCGAGATTGATCTGAAAGATGTCCAATTCCGCAGGCTGCAACACGGGCCAACCATGACGGTTTAATGTCGCCTCAAAATCGCCAGCTTCAGGCAGATGGGCAAGGTTAACCTCCGCTAACACCGATCGCTGATACAGGGCTGAGGCCAAAGGATCCGCCCGTCTTGCTAAAGAAGTCGTCATGTCAAATTAATCCAACACAAATTATCAATCGAAAGCGCAGTCAGCACGGCGGCCACCCTCCCACCCTTCCCACCGCTCCAACGCCTGCTACTCCTGCTACATCGATAGCTGGTTTGACCGATCGAGCATCTGGAGTCCATGAATTAACGAAGCGCCCCCCCGAATTGCGGTTGCCACATGGATCGCCTCCGTCATCTGTTCAATATCTGACCCCTGTTGTAGGGAATCCTGGGTGTAGGCATCAATACAATAGGGGCACTGAACGGCATGGGCCACCGCCAGCGCAATCAGCGCCTTTTCGCGTTTGGATAATGCGCCCTCCGCAAAGACAGCGCCGTAATAGGCAAAAAACTTTTCAGCCAGTTCTGAGTTGCCTTCCCCAATTTTGCTGAAATTAGGTAAATGCTCTGGGTTGTAGTAGTGATCCATGGTAGGCCGATCGCTCTCCGAAGGTGCAATCAATTCAGTTGTTATACGTGAATATACGTCTTCAATTCTGGATCGGATGATCTAAAAGTGCCTGCTCTGCTCAAATTTCTTCCGGTTTTATCCGGTCGATCGGGGTAACACCAGTATTTCTAAGTACTAGTTACGAGGTTTACTAAGGCGTGATAGGAGAACTCAATTAAGGGCTTTTGCGTAGGAGTAATTAATTAAGTTATCGTAGAAATACGTAATAGGTTGTGTGCGCCCCTCCAAGCTGGATCAGGTCAGTGCTTGACAAAGTCGGTGGTTGACAAAGTCGGTGGTTGATAAAGTCAGTGCTTGACAAAGTCAGTGCTTGACAAAGTCAGTTCCCAAAAGGTTGTGGGGTCACTAAGGGCCTTTTGTCGTTATTCTCCTCAGGTCAGGGTGCTTTCTACTCGCGTTGTTTACTACTTACATTGTTTTCTACTGGCACTGTCTAGGTTTCAAAGGTTACACAGCCAAGAAAGTATCTAATTTTATAAAGTCATTCAGGTGGTCGGTTCTTATCTCTCTCAGTCGCCCAGCCCACGGTTTGTCCGGTTGCGCGATCGTTTCAACCTAGGCTCAGCCGAATCTATTTAGGTGCAATCCCAATCTAGGCGCAAAGTTTTGTTGGCTTTCCTGTTCCTATCTACGAAGACTTGCGGATTATGCTGGTTTCTGAACAATCGTTATCTCACTCAGCTGTAAAGACTGTGCTGCCGGATCCAGGACTCCTGCCGGGGCCACTTTCCCCAGTGCCGGTGCCCAATCCCGGTTTACCCAATGTGATTGCTTCGCGCCAAGAAGTCGCCTTCATTGATGGCCAAATCCAGGAGTATCAGAAGCTTTTGCCGGGAATTCGCCGAGGGGTGGAGGTCGTTATTCTAGATCCCCAAACCAATGGCCTGAACCAAATTACGGAAGTTCTGGCCCAAAAAACGGAATTATCTGCTATCCACATCATTAGCTATGGCGATACTGGCAAGCTTTATTTAGGGAATAGTCAACTCTCTGTAGGCAACCTCGCCAAAAATGCAAATACCCTGGCAGCCTGGCAGCAATCCCTATTACCGGGAGCCGACGTGCTGTTGTATGGCTCTAATATCGCTGCGGGAGATGTCGGTAATCAGTTTATTCAGGATCTCAGCAAACAATTAGGGGCAGATATTGCGGCTTCCGATGACGTAACGGGTAAAGCCTCTCTCCAGGGAGATTGGAGATTAGAGGTGCAGACGGCTCCCTTGGCCACTAGTCTGGCGGTGCGCAATTCCGTCCTCCAAGCCTATGACTATACGTTGAGCGCCCCGCCTGCCATGCAAGCCTGGAAAGACTGGGAACCCACTCCACCGATCGCCCCGCCACCCTCCCTATCAGAACCTTTAGATCCTTCCGCCGCACTGCCGGAGCTCGTTGCTGCGCCCCCCGCCTTGGAGGCTCCATCTCCGTTGCCTAATTCCCCCGCCAATCCCTCGACAGATCCGCCTAACCTATCCAGTAACCTACCTGATCCCGTCTTGGCTCTCCCCAGTCCACCGCCCCAAGTAACCATCACGCAGGAGCCGATTCCGGAAGTTCCTACCGGAGAATTACTACAAGTTCCTGGCGGAGATCTACTAACCACGGTGTAATCAGATAGCGGCACAATAGAAAGCGGCACAATAGAAACACAATAAAAAACAGTCTGCCGTCGCTAGGAAGGTTCATGGTCTGGCAAGAAATTGCAGGAAATTGGGTGTTGTTGCCGCCGCGCCCGATCGCGATCGTTCATTTTTTGGGGGGAGCCTTTGTCGCTACTGCCCCCCAGTTAACCTATCGTCGTCTTTTAGAATGTTTGGCGCGATCGGGCTATGGGATTGTGGCGACCCCATTTATTAACACGTTTGATCACATTGGCATTGCTGAAAATGTCCTGTGGAGTTTCGATCGGGCCTTGCACCAATTGCAAAAAACTGGACAAGTGTCGGATCAACTGCCGATCTATGGTTTAGGGCATAGCATGGGCTGCAAGTTACACCTCCTCATTGGCAGTGTGTTTGAAGTGCAGCGATCGGGCAATCTGTTGATGGCCTTTAACAACTTTGCAGCCCGGGATTCGATTCCTTTGATGGATCAGTTCTCCCAAGTCGTGCAACAGTTTGCCCCCCCCTTGGCCCCGGCCACGATGGTTGACTTTACGCCCTCTCCGGACGCAACCAATCAACTCATTGCTCAGCAATACGCCGTTCCTCGGAATTTATTGATCAAGTTCAGTAACGACACCCTCGATCAAACGCGATCGCTGGCCAATATCTTGCAAACCCGGTTCCCCGATCAACTCACCCTCTGTAAATTGAAAGGGAATCATCTAACCCCAGTTGCACAGGATTTACAGTGGGAAACGGGCACCGTCTTTACCCCATTGGACGCGATCGGGCAGTGGGTGCGTCAGGAGGTCTTTCGAGAATTGCAACAATTAGAGCAGGCTCTCATAGACTGGCTGGAATTGGCCCTAGCCCTAGAAGGTAATTCGCCTCTGCGTTAATCTGCGTCAATACGAGTCATGGCAAGAATTCAGGTGCATTGTGCGATCGGCTAGGACGAACTGTCTTACAATGCAAAGGTGAGTCTTGTCATGAGAATTGATGCCGTTTGAGTCTATGTCGTCAGAGTTTTCTGCCCCCTTACCCATGCCTCCATCGCCCGTTCCCCAGGCTGAGCTGATGGATATCGATGCTGTCCAGCAAGCCCTTGGACGATCGCGTGCCTCCGTTTATCGCTATACCAATACGGATCCTGCCTTACTCAATCCCCCCTATGACGCCAAGCGACTGAATCCAGAACTGCGCTCCCACGCCAGCGAACCTTTGTTATTCCACCCGAATGAAGTGGCTCGCTTTGCCAAGGATATTCTTCGGGTCAAACAGGTGACGATCGAGGTGCAAAATCGGCCTCCCGACGCAACCCAGGAGCTCTTGCAAGCGATTTTGGCTGAATTGCAAGCGATCCACCATTGTTTAAAGCAATCAAGTTTAAAGTAGTCAAGCTTAAAGTAGTCAAGCTTAAAGTAGTCAAGCTTAAAGTAGTCAAGCTTAAAGTAGTCAAGCTTAAAGTAGTCAAGCTCCAAACAAAAGAAGGGATGTTGTGCGGTTGCAATCCTTAAGGCAGAGGCCAGAAGGCAGAATTGTCCTGCAAAAGTGCGGAATCCATAACATCGAATATCGTACTTATGCGATACCAAATTTTAGGTAGACCTCGTTAGAATGCTTTATGAAGCCTCGCAACTCCATCGTATGTTCATCATGTTTTGGTCATGAAATGGGTTGCAGAGGGATTTGCCATTTCTGGAAAATTTCTTGGCTTCGTTGAGTTGGGATAGACCCTAAAATATGCAAGCAAGCAGTCAGTCAAATTATTCTTCTGAGCCTCCACGACGTCCACTGGTTAATCTTTGTGGAGGCGCGATCGCCCTCCTGACGCTCGTTTCACCCCTATTAATCATTGCCGATAGCTCCTCTGTTCCGCCTAGAACTCCAGTCTCCGATCGGATCCCGTCCCACTCACCCACCAACCCCTTGATGACCCAGCAACGATAGGGAGCTTAAGCGCCTGTCATTCCAGCACTAGTTGCAGTTCAAGATTGCCCCAACAGCGGACAGTGAGCTAAAAAAGATGGTGAGAATTCACGCCCCTAGAGGGTCGGTATCCCTAACCATTCACCACTGTCCACCACACGCTATTATGGGAAAAAGTCTTGTAACGTCTTCCTGGAGTGGGTTCTATGACATCCTATGCTGCCTCGACTGCCCGAGCTGAGATGAGTGAACTCCGGCGTTTGAAGACCTTGCTGCCGCCGGAACTCCAAAGTTGGGTCACGATCGAGGTGGCAACGGCAGTCAATCCTCCCCTCATTACGTCTGAAGAAATCGGACGGGACGAAATTGAAATTCAGATCGATATGCCCAAGTGGGATCAGCTGGCGATCGATCAACGGAATTTACTGTTCTGGCATGAAGTCGGTCGGGTGCAAGCAGACACCGTACCCCGTGACGGCTGGGAAATGGCAGCCCTGGCGATCGGCCTAGGGGGTGCAGTCGGTGAACTGTGGGTTCAAGATGGTCTCCTGCTGCTGTTGGCGATGGGGCTGTCTGGGTTTGCTGGTTGGCGGCTCTACAACAAAAACAACGGTGAAAAGGTGTTGAAAGAAGCGATCGAGGCTGATGAGCGGGCGATTGCCCTAGCAACTCGGTTTGGCTATACCCTGCCCAATGCCTACAAAAGTCTAGGGAGTGCGCTCAAAACCTTGATTGAACAGACTCCTAAGAAAAAACTTCGCCAGCGCTATGAAGGTCGCTTAGCGGCTTTGAAAAAGAGTGCGGCTAAAGCCAAAGAAAGAATGCAACAACGGAGTCCTGCTGCCGAATTTGATTATTAATCTGGGGACTTTACCTTGGCAATTTAGTGAATAAATCATGAACTGCCGAGTTGGATTTTGGATCCCAGGCAGTACTGTTTCAGAATGGAATGGTAGCTATTTCAAGATTGAAAGGCTATCTCAATTAGGACTGAGTCAGAAACTGCTCTCAGTCCTCTATTTTTGTTTGGGAATTGATGAAAGGTGATTCATTGGTTAGAGATTCCCACCATTCTGTGACATTTCTATGATTGTGTGAGATTCCTATTATTCTGTGACATTTGTTCTGTGACATTTGTCCTGTAAGAGTCCCATGGTTCTGTGACATTCCCGTGATTTTCTTGTGTCTGCCCCGCGATCGCGATGCGCCAAGGGATGCGCCAAGGTTAAATCCAGGGATTGCAAATTAGGAGAAATCGGTCATGTTGTCGAAAGGATTTGAAATTGAAGTCTATACAGGCCGTCCCAATGGGGAAGTGGTCGGGTTATCCGATAAAATCGTTGCCGATTTGGATGGTTTTGTGCGAGAGCCCGATAACCGCAACGTAGAGTACACGACTGCTCCTAGTTATCGGTATGAGCGATCGCTATGTGATTTGCTGCAACCCCGATCTCGTCTAAGGCAATATCTCACTACCCTGGGAGACTACACGCTGATTCCTGGGAGCACCTTAGCCCTGGGAGGCACGGAGGCATTTCATCGATCGGATCCTAATAACCCCTACCACACCTATATTGAGCAGACCTACGGAACCAAGGTGGTGACTGCAAGTGTCCACATTAATATTGGGATTGAAGATCCAGAAATGTTGATGCGGGCCTGTCGGTTGGTTCGCCTAGAAGCGCCGCTATATCTTGCTTTGAGTGCTGCATCCCCCTTCCTCAATGGGGAAGTGACAGGATTTCACTCAAGCCGCTGGGCAGTCTTTCCAAAAACGCCGACTCAGGTCCCCCTGTTTGAAAGCCATGGCCACTTTATTCAATGGACTGAAGAGCAACTGCGTCTTGGCACCATGCAGAATGTCCGCCATCTCTGGTCATCGGTAAGGCCCAATGGCGATCGCCGTCCCTACAATTTGAATCGCTTAGAACTGCGAATTTGTGATCTCGTCAGCGATCCGATCGCCCTATTAGCCATCACGGCCCTCCTAGAAGCGCGCTTACTACAGTTGATGCATCATCCGGATTTAGATCCATTGCTGGCTAGTGATCTTCCCCTCGCTACGCGCGCTACAGAGTTAGTTGAAATGGCAGATGCCAACGAACAAGCGGCGGCTCAAGCCAGTTTGGACGCTCCACTACACCATTGGCAAGACGGTCGATCGATCCTGGCGAAGGACTGGATTGTGCAACTCTATGATGAAGTCTGGGATACCGCAAAACATCATGGTTTTAGCTGTTTTCTGCTGCCCCTGAAACGAATTTTGCGCCAGGGCAACGAAGCCCAACAATGGCTCCGAGAGAAAGATCAGGGGAGGGACACTGCACAAATCGTGCAGAAAGCAATTCTGTCGATGCAAGCGCGCGAACTCGAACTGCAAAGCGAAATTTGCCAACCCTGTGTTGCATAGTCTCTAGATTGATCGAAGAAAAAAGATTGTGCTGAACAATTTGCCCTAAACTCAACACGGATTAGCAAACGTAAAATCCTGCATGTTCAGAGAGTGGTTCAATTTCGATGGTGCTAAATGGCACTTATTGATTAATATATCTAATCATTGCCTCGCAGTTGACCACTCATTAATAAAATCTATTGTTCTTGCCCACAAATCAGCGGTTGTTGACTGTGGTTAGTTGGTCTGTTTGATTTACCCTAGAACTTTCTATGCCTCGGATTGTCCTTGTTCATCCAGAAATTCCACCGAATACTGGCAATATTGCTCGAACTTGTGCTGCTACTAAGACGGAGCTTCATCTAGTGGGGCCGCTTGGCTTTGAGCTGAGCGATCGCTACCTCAAACGGGCTGGATTGGATTATTGGCCCTATGTCAACCTCCAGTATCACGACTCCCTGGCTGACTTTCAGACCTACCAGCAGAAATTAGGCGGTCGTCTTTTAGCCTTTAGTACCCACGGAACAGTCAACTATGCGGACTACTGCTATCAGCCGGAAGATTGGTTGATGTTTGGTTGCGAAACCCAGGGATTGCCCAAGGAAGCCTTGGAACCCTGTGATGATATCCTGCGAATTCCCATGGCGGAACCCCAAGTGCGGAGCCTCAATCTATCGGTCAGTGTCGCGATCGGCTTGTTTGAAGCACGGCGTCAGTTGGGGCAACTAGTTGGTTAAGCCACCGTCGGTGAGGCCAATCTCAATTAGGTCAATCTCAATCCTTGGGCCAACCTCAATTCTTGAGACAACCTCAATGTTGGTGTACAGATTGCCCCAACGAGCCTCCCTTGGGTTGAGAACCTTGCCTAACATTTCCCCAAAAATTAATGCTAATTGGTTAACAAATCATGATGCATAAGTCAGGGCTGTCCCACAGATAGGAAAGTCTAATCAGTGAGTTCTTTTTCAGGCATTTCAGAGTGCCAGGATGGGCTTCCACCAAGGGATATCAGTTATTTTGGATGACCCGGACATGATTAGAAATTTGGTGACGACTCAGCCTCTGACTGTCAAACTGTTTGATTAAAAAAAACAATAGTAACTTCAGCGATCTCACTTAGTGATTTAGAAGCGAATTGTATCCAGTCTAGAAACTGAGGAAACTCTTCTTGTACGGTGTGAGGCTAAGTTCCGAAAAGCTGATGAATACTATCTTGCTGGTTTATCTCCTTGGCTGAGGTAATCACTGATTTATTCACAGCAAAAAGAAACTCTGTATACAGGCAAACAAAAGCTGTGTCGATCGAGTGGGCAGAAGTGTAATGGCCGCTACTCCTCGATTTCTGCACAGTCTCTCTGGAAACTGGGTGCAGAACTTTCTCGGGACTTTAACTACAGGACGCCACGGTTTACGCTGTGTGCTCTGTTACTGCAGTAATCTGTCGTGTAGATTACACACTTAAGTAACTTTACTTTTAGGTAAAGATTTCGAGCTGTAAGTTTCATCCTTGGTTGACACCACCTAAGAAAGTTTGCTATTTAATCTGGGCAAGTTCACATTGCATCATGTTGAGTAATCTCAAATTTGTCTAAGTAGACAAGAGTGGTGTAATCTGTCTTGGATGTTCTGTTCGCCTAGACTAAGAGGCTAGATGACAAATTCTTCATCTGGTCAGTGATGAGTCAAGGGCAGCAAGCTGAAATGGCTCGAGGACAGTTAAACGCTGGACATTGAGGAGGTCGTTTTTTGAAACGTACAATTCCACAGAAGGTCAGGTCTGTTCCTGCCTGTGCCGATGATGGTTCCGCTGCCATAGTGGAGCAAGTGAAGGACTCGAATCAGGAAGGGAATCGTCTTACCTACGGTTCCGTTGCGATGTTGGGGGTTGCGTTATCAGTGGGGACTTGTGGCCTACTGGTACCCCAGAAAGCTCACGCAGCAACCAGTCAAGACCCTGGTAAATCTGAGCCTGTCTCAACTGAGCCATCTGCTCAAACTGCGCCTGATCTCTCTCTGACTGCTGCTTTGCCAAAGTCAGCAGATATCACCAAAGTCACTCATACTGTGCAAGAGGGGCAAACCCTTTGGAAGATTGCTGCTCAGTATGGTGTGGATGTTAAAGCATTGGCCTCAGCCAATGGCCTAAGACCCTCATCTACGCTGTATGTTGGTCAAGTCTTGGAGGTGCCTGAGGTGACTCAGGCGGTTACGAAGACCCAAGAAGTATCCTCGCAGTCAGCAGATGTTGTTCTCCCGAATGTTGAAGAAACAGCTTCTAACAGGTTACTAGTGGCATCTGCCGCCACCGGTGCTGATGATGCTTCCCTGATGGCTGATAGTCCGGTGAAGCTCAAGCAAAGTGAAGCATTCTCAAAGCTTCAGCAGAAGCGGGATCGTCTTAAGTCAAGTTTGGCGGAGTTGAAGTCTGAGGAGTCTCTGAAAACGCTAGCTTCTAGTCGCTTGTCAGACCAGCAATCAGTGGTAGTGCCTTCAGAGCAGAACTTTACTAACTATCAAGTAAATTCTGGGGAGACCCTTTCGACGATCGCGAAAACCCACGGGGTTTCCTCTCGGGAACTGGCTGCCCTGAATAATTTGGATAATCCAGATTTGCTCAAAGCCAACCAAGTCATTCGCATTCCTCAGGCAGCTACTGGGGAGCGGTTGGCGAATCTGTCAGAGGTGAAGAGCCTGCCAGAGGTCAAAGGTCTGTCGGCCAACCAGTCAGTCGCTTCTACAAAATCAGTGGATTCTGTAAAAGTGGCTTCGAGCCAGATCCCCACGGTTAAGGCTGAAACATCAACGGCTGCCGTCCCGAAGGTTGTTTCTTCTGAGGCGATCGCGCTATCGACTCCTAACCTGAACACGTTACCGAATGCAAAGGTTCTTCAACCGCCCACGGTTGATTCCTTGGTGACCCCGGAGAAGCCCAAAGGTCGCTATGTGGAAAACCTAGTGGCTGAGGTTGCTAAACTGCGTCAGAAGTATCAGCAAGCCTCTACCTCTACCGTTACGGCACGCTCAGTGCAGTACAAGGAGCCTCAGCGTGCGTCTGCGCCCGTACCAACCTCCTTGGCACTCAATGCGCCTAAGCCAATGGCGGTGAATCCTGAGTTCAAGCCAGGCACCCGCTTAGATAGCCTTCTGTCCGAAGTGCGTTCCCTGGGTCAGCAACGGGTTCAGCAGATGCAGAAGGTGCAAACCCTGCCTGTGGCTGAACGGCCGAAACGTCAGGTGGTTGCTCGCGCTTCTGTGGGTTCTGAGTCCTATGCCCCTGTTGTGCAAGCTTCGGTGCGCAGAATGGTGTCTCCTGACCTACCCCCGATCGGGACTCCTGACAACTACTTGCCCGGTAAAGGCAGTGGTAAGATGACGGGCTACATCTGGCCTGCTAAGGGAGTCTTTACCTCTGGCTATGGCTGGAGATGGGGACGGATGCACAGAGGCATTGACGTCGCGGCTCCTGTGGGTACGCCAGTGGTTGCTTCTGCAAATGGGGTTGTTTCCTTCTCAGGGTGGAATGACGGAGGCTATGGCTATTTGGTGGAAGTCACTCACCCCGATGGCAGCATGACCCGCTATGCCCACAACAATCGGAATTTAGTCCGAGTTGGCCAACAGGTTGCACAGGGTCAACAAATTGCTGAGATGGGTAGCACTGGGTTTAGTACTGGGCCACACACCCACTTTGAAATTCACCTTCCCAATGGGGGCACGGTAAATCCGATCGCCTACATTGGTAATGCTTCTAGCTAGTTTTTATCCCTACTAGCGATGAGCTAGCTAACGAACTAGCTACAGTCTGATTAATTTTCAAAGTACAACTCAAAAAGTACAACTCAAGAGGGGAGCCTGATTAGGTTCCCCTCTTTTCCGCTTAGGTTCATTCGCTGAGGGGTAGGGAAGAGCATTCTGGGCCTAGGTGGCCTGTAACAGGTACAGACTGGAACCATCGCAAGACTGGAACTATCGCAATGTGAGGCTTGAACGTAAATTTTCCATGACTGGAGCCCACAGTCAGAAGATTCCGCAATCAGAAGATTCTGTAACCCCATCAGTAGAGAAATGTGTATTGCCCCTGATCTCCAAGCCTCTTCCTAATTGTTTCCATAAAAATTATTCCTGCAAAAAAAGACATGGCTTACACCATGTCCGCAGGAACAAAAAATTAGTTAGGGGCGCTTGAACCCCTAGCAATTAAGTTTGCAATCTCTAGCAATTAAGCTTCATCGAGAGCTGCAATACCAGGAAGCACCTTGCCTTCCAACAGTTCTAGGCTGGCACCACCACCCGTTGAGATGTGGCTCATTTGGCTAGCAACCCCCACTTTTTCTACGGCTGCCACAGAGTCACCACCGCCGATGATGGTGGTGCAACCTTGGGGCGTTAATCCTGCTAGGGTGTTGGCGATCGCTTCAGTTCCCTTAGCGAACTTGTCAATTTCAAACACACCCATGGGGCCATTCCAGATGACGCTCTTACAGTCAGCCAGAGCGGCTTGGAAGGTTGCTACGGAGTCGGGGCCGATGTCCAGACCCATCCAGCCATCGGGAATTGCTTCAGCAGCCACGGTTTGAGTATTCGCTTCAGCAGAGAATTTATCAGCTACTACAACGTCGGTCGGTAACAGCAACTCAACGCCTTTTTCTCTGGCTTTAATTTCCAAGGACTTCGCGAGTTCTATCTTGTCATCTTCTACCAACGAGCTACCGACGGACAGACCGCGGGCTTTGTAGAAGGTGAAGACCATGCCACCGCCGATGAACAGCTTGTCTACTTTTTCCAGCAGGGTTTCGATCACACCGATTTTGCTGGAGACTTTGGATCCGCCAACGATCGCCGCCAGAGGCTGTTGGGGATTTTCGATCGCTTCTTGCAGGAATTGCAGTTCTTTTTCTACCAGCAGACCAGCAACGGAGGGGCTGAGGTACTTGGTCACGCCCTCAGTGGATGCGTGGGCGCGGTGAGCGGTTCCGAAGGCATCGTTGACGTAGAGGTCAGCAACGGAAGCCAGTTTCTTAGCGAACTCGGGATCGTTCTTTTCTTCTTCGGGGTAGAACCGAACGTTTTCCAGCAACAACACGTCGCCATCGTTCAGGGCACCCACTTTTGCAGCCACATCATCGCCGATGCAATCATCGGTTTTGACGACGGACTTGCCGAGGAGTTCGGACAACCGTTGTGCAACGGGATCTAAACGCAGTTTGTCATCCACGCCCTTGGGACGACCGAAGTGGCTAGCCAGGATTACCTTCGCGCCCTTGGAAGTGAGGTTTTGAATGGTGGGCAGAGCAGCCCGGATCCGAGTATCGTCGGTAATATTGCGATTCTCATCTACAGGCACGTTAAAGTCTACACGGACAAATACGCGCTTGCCTTGTAAATCAGCGGCAGTCAAGTTTTCGATCGTCTTCTTAGGCACGGATCGACTCTCCCTCGATAGATTATTTGGATAAGTTTTTGTACCTAGTCCATATAGTCGCATTAATTCGTTACATACGATCCCCTATTTTTTAAGAATTTGCAGACGAAAAAATGTTCATACACAAATTCCCTCCCAGGTCGCGTAGGACTGCGATCTCAGCGTTGAAATTGCGCAATCTAAACGGAAGCAACCTGGAGAGAACCTTGATTGAATGGACTCGATCCGCAGCAAAACAGACCCCATAGCAGGCAAAACAGACCCCATAGTAGATCGGTGCGCTAGTAGATCGGTGCGCTGCTGTGATCGAGTAGCTTAAGGGAATCAGGGCCTAGCTAAGTCCTACCGTGAGTTGTTGTTTCGCCTCCTCCAGCGCCGCCTGGAGTTTGCTCGCATCTCGCCCTCCCGCCTGGGCAAAATTGGGACGACCACCGCCACCACCGCCACAGATTTTGGCGATCGCGCCCACAACTTTCCCCGCTTGCAGTCCTTTGTCGACAACACCCTTGGCAAAGGTGGCAACAAAATTAACCTTCCCTTCTTCAGGACTGGATCCGAGAACGACAGCACCCTCGCCTAGCTTTTGTAACAGGGTTTCCGCTGCGCTCTTGAGCGAGTCGGCATCGGCTCCTGGTAATTCTGCCACGAGCACCTTGAAGGATCCGATCGCCTCTGCTTCTGCTAGCAGTTGATCGGATTTGGCCACGGCTAACTGAGCCTTGGTTGCGGCCAATTGTTTTTGGGTGTCCTTCAGTTCCGTTTGTAGGCTGGTGATGCGATCGCTGATTTCCTCCGGTTTGACCTTAAAGCGATCGCTGAGATCCTTCACCACCGCTTCCCGAACGTTGAGGTAATCCAACACCGCTGGCCCTGCCACTGCTTCAATCCGACGGATCCCCGCAGCGACCCCCGTTTCCGAAATAATTTTGAACACGCCAATTTCCGCCGTGTTGTTCACGTGGGTACCGCCGCACAGTTCCATGGAGACGCCAGGAAAATCGATGACCCGCACCACATCGGCATATTTTTCGCCGAACATAGCAGTAGCCCCCTTAGCCTTAGCCTCGGTAAGGGACATTTCTGCAATTACGGATCCGTGGGCTTCGGCAATCCAGAGATTGACCTGTTCCTCTACTTGTTGCACCTGCTCTGGGGTAAGGGCTTTGGCATAGTTGAAGTCGAACCGCAGCCGATCGAAGGAGACTAAGGATCCGGCTTGACCGATATTTTCATCCACCAATTTTTTCAGGGCGGACTGCAAGAGGTGCGTGGCGGAGTGGTTGGCTTGGGCGCGGCGACGGCAGGCCAGATCAATCTGCGCAGTGACCGTGGATCCGGTTTGAAGGCTGCCCCGTTCCACCTTGCCATAGTGGACAAAGAACCCGGATTCCTTCTGCACATCTTCGATCCGTACCAGGGTGTCTCCGGTAGAGAAGTAGCCCCGATCGCCGATTTGTCCCCCAGATTCTGCATAAAAGGGTGTTTTATCCACGATCACTTGGACTGCTGTTCCCGCGATCGCTGTCTCTACCGGTTCACCGTTAACTAGCAACAATTCGACCTTGGCGGCATGACTGGTTTGTTGATGGCCCAGAAAATCCGTGGGATGAATTTGCTCTGCCAACGTGTCTAGGGAGCCTTGGACGGTGAGGTCGATCGACTTATGGGCAGCCTTAGCTCGTTCCCGCTGTTTTTCCATTTCAGCATTGAAGCCCGCCATATCCACGGTCAAGCCCTTTTCTTCAGCGATCTCTTGGGTCAATTCCACCGGGAAGCCGTAGGTGTCATAGAGAACGAAGGCATCTGTGCCAGGAATGGTGTCCTTGACCCGATCGAGGATTTCCTCTAGTAACTTCTCACCGCGATCGAGGGTTTCCCGGAAGCGTTGTTCTTCCAGTTGCAAATTAGATTGAATAAATTCTTCCCGTTCCCGTACGTTAGGATATTGGACTTCCGATAGCTGAATGGCTGTTTCAGCGACCTTAATTGTGAAATTTTCCTGAATCCCCAGCAATCGTCCGTGGCGTACCACCCGACGGATCAACCGTCGCAAAATATAGCCTCGACCTTCGTTGGAGGCAGTGATTCCATCAGCAATCATGTGTACCACTGCACGGACATGATCTCCAATGACCTTAAGGGAAACTTTAGTTTCTTCCGTTGCAGTGTGATAATCAATGCCAGCCAGGGCAGCGGCGGTTTCGATGATCGGGAAAATTAGGTCGGTTTCGTAGTTGTTGGGCTTTTTCTGGAGAATTTGAGCCATCCGCTCCAAGCCCATGCCGGTGTCAATATTCTGGTTTTGTAGGGGCGTTAGGGTACCTTCGGCATCCCGGTTGTACTGCATGAAGACCAGGTTGTAGAACTCGATAAACCGCGAGTCATCTTCCAGGTCAATGGCATCGTCGCCTAACTCCGGCTTGAAGTCGTAGTACAGTTCTGAACAGGGACCGCAGGGGCCAGTGGGGCCGGATACCCAAAAGTTGTCATCTGCGCCCATACGCTGAATCCGGTGGGCGGGAATGCCAATGTCATCGCGCCAGAGGGCAAAGGCTTCGTCATCCTCTTCAAAGACGCTGACCACGACCCGATCGGGCGGAATTTGAAAGACTTGGGTGGTCAGTTCCCAAGCGTAGGCGATCGCTTGTTTTTTGAAGTAATCGCCAAAGCTGAAGTTGCCCAACATTTCAAAGAATGTATGGTGGCGAGCCGTGCGACCCACATTCTCAATATCATTGGTGCGAATACATTTCTGGGAGGTGGTTGCCCGAGGAAACTCTGGCTGGCGCTGGCCTAGAAAAATGGGCTTAAACGGTAACATCCCCGCGATCGTCAGCAGTACGGTGGGATCTTCGGGTACGAGGGAGGCACTCGCCATGGGCTTATGTCCCTTGCTTTCAAAGAAGGCCAGAAACTGTTGACGAATTTGTGCGCCGCTCAAAGGAGTCGGGGTTTGCGGGGTTGCCATGGCAGGTTTATCGAGTTTGTCAAAATTCCACAGAATACTATCTTAATTCTGCCGTGGAATTCTCACAAAGACAGGATTCTACATGGGGAAATCCGGCATGGTTGTCGATCGTACCTATCCCCTTGGGCTGAAGTTAATTAACTGGGGCTTAACTGGAGCCTGACTGGAGCCTGACTAGGGCAGGTCGATCGGGCTAGCGCTGGATCGTCAACCCTGCCTCCTCGCAAATCCCAGGGACAAACGAGGTTGACAAAATGGGCATGACAAAATGGGCATGACAAAACGAGGGAGACAGAACAGGGTTACAAGCTGTCATCCAACTTTAAGCCCTTGGCAATTCGTCCCAGTTCTGCCTTTTCGTCGATCGCAATGCGGCTGGGGGAACCGCTGATAATACGCTCGAAATTGCGGAAGGAATCCTTGATTTCTGGCCCTTGGGCACTGATGGTGTACTCCCGGATGCCCTTGTCGTGCCAGGAGCCCCGCATCTTGAAGACGTTGAGCGCTCGCGACATCTCACCCCGAATTTCCACATACTGCAACATGATGATCGTGTCGGTGATGGTGGAAATGTGGGAATCCGTAATCGAGTGGGAACCCATGAACTGGTCGGTGGTGTTGGTGAAGAAGCCGGTAATTTCTTCCTGCTTGGCAAAGCCTGTCACCCCAATCACAAACTGCCGGAAGGCATTATTGCTCACGCCCCGCGCCAAGGCGGAGAGGGAATCGATCGCAATGCGAGTGGGCTTGAATTCCGCAATTTCCGACTTAATGATTTGCAGGTGGTCTTCTAAGCCTGCCGATTCTGGGTAGGCACAGATAATTTTGAGCAGCCCCTGTTGTTCCAGGTCTTCAAAGTCAATGCCCCAGGAATAGGCATTGCGGGACAGTTGGGCGCGGGATTCTTCGTAGGCAAATAAAATAGCCCGTTCCCCTTGCATACAGCCTTCCTGGAGGAACTTGCTGACCAAGAGGGTTTTTCCGGTACCTGTGGCCCCCGTTGCCAGGATGATCGAGTCCTTGAAAAAGCCCCCGCCGCACATTTCGTCCAAGGTTTTGACCCCGGAGGAGACGCGGGCATTGGACGATCGCTGGGTAAGCCGCATTGCGCCCAAGGGAAAGATGTTGATGCCCTGGTCGGTAATGGTGAAGGGGTACTCGCCCTTCATATGGGTGGTGCCGCGCAATTTGAGGATTTCCATGGTGCGCCGTCGGCGCTCACCCTCTAGGACGTTGCGCACAATTACAACGTTGTCGGACACAAATTCCTCAACGCCAAACCGGGCCACGGGGCCGTACTCTTCGGTACGCTCGGTGGTAATCACGGTGGTTACCCCAATCTGCTTCAGCCGAGAGACAAGGCGCAGAATTTCGCGGCGTACCACGGAGGCGGAGTCGTACTGCTGGAACAGTGCCGTCACGGAATCGATCGACACCCGTTTGGCTTTGTACTTGCGAATGGCGTACTGAATTCGTTCAATCAAGGCGGAAAAATCGAAATTTCCCACCACTTCCTGCCCTTCAGGGTCGGGCGAGGCATCCAGAATGAACAATTTACCTTCATCAATCAGTCTTTGGAGATCCCATCCAAAGCTCACCGCGTTTTTGATGATGTCCGCTGTTGATTCTTCAAAGGTGACAAAAATGCCTGCTTCGTCGAATTGGGTGATGCCATTGTAAAGAAATTGAACGGCAAAAAGGGTTTTTCCGGTTCCTGACGTGCCGCTTACCAAGCTGGTGCGACCGACTGGAAACCCGCCATGACTAATATCATCGAAGCCCTCAATCATGGTGCGAATTTTTTGCACCCCGACTAGTTCCGAGCGACTCCGTAGTTCAGATTGCTTGTTGGCATCCATAGAAATTTATCAAACGCCGGAGTAAACTCCCGCAAAGTCTTGATCAAAGGTTTGTAACACTTCTCATGTTTTTATCACAAAAAATGCAAACTCATGGACGATTCCCCGGTTTTCCCTAAGGTTCTGGGGTGGGAGGCTGATCCTGCCATGCGTCATTTTTTTCATCCTGGAGCTCACTGTACAGCAGGTCAAGGCCAATCAGAACGCGTTCCCGATCGGACAGGTCACCAATGATTTTTCGCACCGGAGGCGGCAATAATTTAGCCAGGGTGGGGGTGGCTAGAATTTTATCTTCTTCGGCCAATTGGGGGTTCTTGAGAACATCAATGACCTTAAGGGCGTAGACACCTTGAAATTCTTCTTCCAGGATGTTATTGAGCGTTTTGAGCGCCCGAATGGAGTTCGGTGTATTCCCAGCTACATAAAGCTTGAGAACGTAGGTTTTTCGAGTTGCTTGCATAGGACTTACCACTAGGACATACCACAATGGAGCACAGCATGGAGCACAGCGCAGACGTCGGTTGGAATGACTAGAAAAACGCTGCGGAGACTGTCAGTAACCGAGTTGATTACCAAGGAGCTATCCCTTGCACGGTAGATCACTCGGGGGGATCACGGATAACAGCCGGTGCATGAAATAGAATGAGTGGTGGGTGACTGACTCCAAACAAATGACTCAGAACAACCGTTATGCTATCGGCTGATTTACCAGATCGCGCTGATTCACAGATAATTTACAGAATCGATCGTAACGAATGAGGCCCTTGGGTGCAAAGGAATGGTTGCAAACCATCGTCTGACGGCAATCTCTGCACTGCAATAGGCACGAAAAATATGCACAGAGTTGCAACAAGAGCTTCCCCAGCCTCAGGTGCCAGATTCACAGGTGCCATTCTCAGACAAAATCCTAGGAATCCGCTGATTCTCGCGGGATAGAACGACGGTACATTTCGCAGAGATGGGCCAGGGTATCAATCAGCGTTAAGCGGTAGTCTAAAACGACGTCCTCATTTCTCCCTTCTAATTTTAACTGCTTCGCAAATTCGTCCATAATCTCCATATGGATTTCTACCACCTTTGAGACTGGGATATCTGCGAGGAAGGCGATATCCACATAGGCATCAATCTTTTGATTGAGGGTTGCGCCATCTGCAAAGTAGCCCACGATGATCTCTCGATAACTTTTCTTCAACTCTTGTAAGAAGTCATGTTGTTCATTGGCGGGGAGATTGCGTAAGAAGTTGCGAGGACTCCGCTTGTAGTACACCCCCAAGTAGCCCAACCGTTCCTTGAGCTTGTCAGTCAGTCGCCGCTGTTGCAGCATTAAAAAGTTTTGAGTGGTGAGATCTGTGGTGAGGTCGAGATCGGCAGTGGGCGTTGTCGGCAAACGGCAGGAAGGAGAGAGGGTCAGGAATTCCGCGATCGCACGATTAATTTCATCGCTCAGATAGTCCAAATGGGTTTCCGAGAGACGAATCTCAGCGGTGTGATAGAGAAACGTCAGATTTGCATCACTGGGATCGAGGGATTGTGCCTCTGGAATTGACTCGTCCGTATCACTGTGGGGTTCCAGGATCACAGTCGGTAGCAGCGTGCCATGGTCATGGAGCCAACTGATGAGATTGGCCAAGGAAGGGCCCGTGTGCAGCACTAAACAATCAATTTGTTGCCGATCTGCTTCAATGGCATAGAAGAACTCGGACTGGGATTTGGGCGTTATTAAGATATATCGATCTGGATCCAGCAGTTTTTTAGCGGTAGCCAAAATCGCTGGAGATGCGCCAAAAATACAAATGAGTAAGGTTGGCGAACTGGAAGATGTAGAAGAAAAGGAAATCACAGTGGGAATTAAAAAAGATATTTAAATTGGCGGAGTCAGTATTGGCGGAGTCAGCGCGGCGGAATTCCCTGGAATCCCCACAGAACTTCACAACCTCTCTGATGGGGGCGGAGTTCTGGCCGCTGGGGGCAAGATCGAGGGAGAACGAAAAACTTGTAGGAATGAATGAAACTTTAATTGACTTAAGCTTTTCTTAAGATTGAAAGCGTGAATTCATTATAACGGGACAACCCTTTTCGTTGAATCCAGAGTCATAATTGGGGCATGGCCTTGAATTGTATCGCAGGGCCGCAACGGTCGTGGGTCTCCTGGGATTCATTGCTTTCTAGCATAAATAGAGTCAGTCGAGAGTGTCCTGGAATTCACCGTGTCTTCGATCGAGTTGAATTAAGTGAAATAAATAGTGATTTCTGAGATCGGTTGACTTATCTGAGTCTCTTTGACGAAGGGACTTCGCTTGTAGGCTAATGTTGCATTTTGCACCCTTTGCATTTTGCACCCTTTGTATTCTGAACCTTTTGCATTCTGTACCCTTTGCATTCTGTACCCTTTGTATTCTGTACCCTTTGCATTCTGTACCCTTTGCATTCTGTACCCTTTGCATTTTGCCCCTCGGATCATCCTTAAATCTTCAATTGCTTGAACTTGCTCGAACTTGCCCGAATGACACCTGTGCTAGAGTTATATGCTCAACGAAGCGCCGCCGCCACAATTTGGGAGATCCCCTGCAACGGGGATTTCCTGTTCCGCAACGCTATCCCTGAGGTCGGCGCTCCTGCAATGTCACCAACGGCGCAGCGATCAAATTGTAATTGTCGATGCCCAGTCTCAAGTGATTGGGACGCTGTTTCTCCATCAGTTATTGCCAAAGTTACTCGATCGTAGCCTTGAACTAGAGCAATCCTTGGAGGATGTGAAGTCCTTGTGGAGCCTAGCTGAAGCCCCGGTCACTCAACCCTTGGCGCTAGATCAGATGCCATTTCTCCTTGAGTTGCTGAATTACTTGCCCTTGCCAGTTCTTCTGTGTAGTCAACATTCGAGCCAATGGCATTCTAATTTTCAATGGCGAAAATTAGTTGAAGATCTTGAAGAACCTATGGCGTTACTGCAGTGGGTAAGTCGTTTCTTGCAGGGGGAGAAGATGGTCTCCAGCCCGCCCCTCTTGGACGATCCCACCCTGGGAGGAGACACTTGGGATCACCGGGGATCAGTGCCGCCGGTTCCGCCGGGCGCGCAGACGGGGATGAGAGCCATACCGAGCGCACTCTACCGTTGTAGCTGCAAGACGGGGCAGGAGGTTGTCTTGCAATTTACCCCGGTTCCCTTGAGTACAGCCCTGCTAGCGGTTACAGCCAATCCACGAGGAGCCACAGGTGTGTGGCGCGCCGATCGCCCCCCAGCAGAGGGAGATCGGCCCGTAGCGCCTGAAATATTGCTGGATCCCACCTTGATGGCTTCCCAAATTGCGACCCTGGAACGCCAAACTGAAGGGCGGGGGACGGGATTGAGCGAAAGTTGGGACTTGATTTGGGTGCAAGATGTCACAGAACAACACCAACTGGCGCGGGAATTAGCAGCAAAAAATGCTGATTTAATCCAATTGAATCGACTGAAGGATGACTTTTTGGCCTGCATGAGCCATGAGTTACGCACACCCCTTACGGCGGTTTTAGGCCTATCCAGCCTGATGAAAGAGGAGTCAATCGGTGCGCTGAACGATCGGCAACGCCGTTACATTCAACTGATTCATCGCAGTGGTAAACACTTGATGCATCTGGTCAATGACATTCTCGATCTGACGCGCATGGAAGCGGGACAGGTGGAATTAACTTGTCAAACGATTCGGATCGCTGAGATTTGTCAAATTGCTTTTGACCAAGCACAACAGATGCGCTGGCCTCCAGTGGACGAATCGCCACCCCAGGGGAGTCAGGCCACTCCCATTCTCCTCGATCCTTCACAGGTTTCGGAACTCGCCCTGGAAGTGGAACCGGGTCTGGAAACGGTGGTCGCCGATCCCAATCGGCTGAAACAGATGTTGGTGCACCTATTGTCCAATGCCCTCAAGTTCACAGAACCGGAGGGCAAGGTGGGGATTAAGGTGGCCAACTGGGAAGGCTGGATTGCCTTTACCGTCTGGGATACCGGCATTGGGATTCCTGCCGACAAACAGCATTTGATCTTTCAGAAATTTCAACAGTTAGAAAGCCCCTTGACGCGGCAGTTTGAAGGAACGGGGTTGGGGCTGGTTCTGACCCAACGGCTCGCTCGGCTCCATGGGGGGGATGTCACGTTTATCTCTCGGGAAAATAAGGGCAGTCAGTTTACCCTGCTACTGCCACCCACTCCACCGGTATTTACGTCTGTGGTGGCGATCGACGATCCCCCCGATCGGGGCGTGCGTGCAAGCAATCGGCTCGTTCTGGTGGTGGAAGTCAGTTTGCGAAACCTGGAGGATGTCAGTGACCAATTGATGGCATTGGACTATCGCGTCATTGTGGCACGATCGGGCACCGAAGCCCTAGAAAAAGCGCGCCAGCTCCAACCCTACGCGATTTTGCTCAATCCTTTTTTGCCGATGCTATCGGGATGGGATGTGTTGACCCTGCTCAAATCCGATCCCAAAACCTGTCAAATCCCGGTGGTGGTTATGGCAACCCAAGCAGCACAGCACCAAGCTTACTGCAACCAAGCGGATGGTTTTTTAGGGATTCCCATTCGCCATCGCTTACTGGCCCATACGTTAGAACAGTTAACGCAAACTCCCGTAGAGTTATCCACCCCAACCTCAAACGCATCTCCCTCAATCCTTTGCCTATCCCCGGAGGCCGATGGGGCTGGGATCGAATGGAGTCATCTGCTTCACAGCCATAACTATCGGGTGATTGAAGCAACGGATTTAGAACAGGCAGAATTGCTGGCGCGGGTCTGGCAACCGAAGGGGGTGTTACTCAGTGGTGAGGTTTCGGATCCGCTTACCTATCTCAATCAACTGCGCTTGCAAACCTGCTTAGCTTCATTACCGATCGTGGTTTTGGATATGGCTGTTGCTCAGGCAGCCATTCAACTCAAAGAGCTGACCATCTTTCCTTGTTTAATGAACCAAACGCGGTTGCCCCTAACTCCTGAAGTGGCCCGATCTCTGTTACAAGTGATTGAAGTTGCGGTCAACTCTGGCACCAGACAACCCTTTTTATTGGCTGTAGATGGCGCGATTTTTAGCCATCGGGTGGGCCACGAGACCAAGTTACTGGCCCAGGGCTTGGATTGGCTGAATGCCTTAATGCAGTACATTCATACCGCAGGGCTGAGGGGGGCGATCGTCCCGGAGAGTTCAGTCTTGTTGCGCAAGCTGCAAACCCAAACCGTGAATCAGTTGCTGGTGTATTGGCACGAAGGCATTTCAGCGGAAACCATTAAGCTAGGCCTGCAACAGGTCAATCAGATCAACCCCCATTTGCCCATTTTGCTGGTTGATTACCACACGAAATCTGGACGGCGACGGGGATCCTTTTCAGCAATGCCTAATGTACAAGTAACCTCACCCAATTTACCGATGGAAAGCTTACTAGATCAGGTGCGGCAGCAATTGGGGTTGCCATCCTGACGGATGAGAGTTGAGGGATTGCGGCTAGACAAGACAAGGTTCGACAACCTGACCGAATTCGACAACCTGACCTAAGAGGATTTCTGAACGAAGATGGCTTAATTGGGCAATGCGCTTAGAGCCGTAACGGACTCAATCCAGTTGGCAACTAATAAGCGCGATCGCTGCCCCTGGGGATCAATCCTATAAATGGCGCTCCCGTTAGTAAATACGATCGTGCCATCCGGGGCTAGGTCAAAGGCCAAAACCCCTTCTGCAATGACTTCCGGATTGCCGACACCTTGCTGGGGTTGCCTTACCAGTTGCCAGGTTCGCGGCACCAACGAAGGGGCATCCGCATCCCCAAAGTTTTTATCCTTCAACTGTTCGGGCGTAATCCATTCCCCCCAAGCTTTGAGCATTTTGGGTTCCACTTTTTGATGGGTGCCCGCTCGCATCAGAGGCTTGCCCGTGTACATTTGCGTAAAAAAGTTCAGCCACTGAAAAATTGCGTACAGCAAGCGCACGGGGATCAAGAGAATTTCTTTGAGCACTTTGAGGGGATTGAAGCCACTATGGCGAGCTTTGTAGGGCCGACGGATGTAGTAGAGCAGGCCATCGACTCCGATCTGTGGGGACAGTAAATCCGCCTTAGGATCCGCTGCTAGGGTCGTAATATCCCCTTGCTTAAAATCGAGCTTTTCGATCGTAAACGGGGCTCGATCGCCCACATAGCCATCTGCCGTTCGCCCTAAACCTGCGGACTGATAGACCAATGCTTTGCCTGCGCCCGGAATCCACCGAGGAGCCAAATCGAGGGAGTCGCCTTCAGTAATGTCGCGGGGGCGGTTGCCATCAATGGCCATGGTGGCGATGTTGGAAATGCCCGTTGCATAGGTCGTTGTGCAAGCAATCAGACCCAACTCCGGCTGATAATCCAAATGCCCCACCCGAAAATCTGCATTGTGAAACAGGCGCAATTCTCGATCGCAACTGGGATCGAAGCGGAAAATTCCCCCCACATCTCCCGCTTCCAGGGCATAGAGCAAGGTTTGATCCTGTCCCTGGCACAGACTGGTAATCGCGATCGGGATCGTGGCCTCCGGTTGATTTTTCATCTGAGTCACCGCCGCTGGAGGCATCATCATTTCCATAATGCCGCGATTTTTCCAGGCTTTTTGGCGCTGTATTTGTAGGCTTCTGACCTGAACGGTTTGGCCAAATTCGCTTTCTATTTCCTTAGGCTGGGCATTGTGCGTGGTTAGAAAGAGTTTGCCTTGTGTCAGATAAGCAATCTGCATAAATATTAACCAGCGATAAATTGATCCGTAATAACCACTACAAGCGCGATCGCAGTTTCTTCAGGATTATGCCCACAAATTGAGAATTTGACAGCAGAAGGATGCAATCTCGTAATTCTACGGAATCGAAGAAGGTGCCTAGGTAGCAACAACCATGGGGTTCATCATCCCCCGATTGTCGGTGCACAACCCAGTAGATTCAAAACCGTGAGTGCATAAAATCAGTTCCGTGGATCTACTGATCAATGAATGAATAACTTGTCTGTTGATGATTTAAGCCCCCATCAAAACTATGAAATCAGGTGTATTACAAACATCAAGTCTTTTTCTGATGTCCGTCCTGGAAGGGTTGGTGGATGGAATTTTGATTGTGCAACCCCAAGGAGACTTAGTCTATGCGAATCTCCCAGCCCAGCGAATTTGCCAAGCCCTGACTAACCAAGTCGGTGCAATCCCCAAAGAAGTTCGATCGCTCTGTGATTCGTTGCAAGAAAGTCGTGACTGGTTTGGCAATCAACCGCTTGTACTGGAGTCCGAAATCATGATTGCCAATCACGATCGCTATCGCCTGCGGGTGCAGTGGTTGCAATTGGATACGATCGCCGATCCCTGCTTCTTAGTCCGGTTAGAGGATCAGCAACAATCCTGGCAAAGCCTCGCATTCTCCGAGGCCCAACGCTATGGATTAACCCCTCGGGAAGCGGAAGTTTGGCAGCTCCGGCGGGCAAATCTTTCCCGCAAGGAAATTGCTGAACGGCTGCACATCACGATCGACACCGTGAAAAAGCATCTCTGTAATATTCAGATGAAACGCCAAATGGAAGAGTTAGAAGCCTGCTAAATTCAAATCTTTGGGCAGGCCCACCCATCTACAGTCTGCCACCTCAGTAGACCGCGCAATAAAAAAGCCCTACTCACCCCAATCCAGCGGGGTTTGAGTAGAGCTTACTTCCAGTTAACGGTTTACGACTGGCTAACCTATGGGTGTCCAACTAACGGATGGGTGTCTACCGGGTGTTCCCATGTCAGCCTCGGTCAGCTAACTAGGCTAACCAATCAACTAGGCTAACCAATCAACTAGGTCAACTAACCAACTAGGTCAACTAACTAGGCAAAAGTTGCCATTTTCACGTCATTGGTTGCCAACAGTTCTTGCAGTTCCTCCGCATCTACCGTTTCTTTCTCAATCAGCATTGCTGCCAACTTATCCAGAATGTGTCGGTTTTCCGTCAGAACTTGCTTACAGCGACGGTAGGCTTGATCAACCAAGTTCCGCACTTCGTCATCCACCGTTGCAGCGGTTTCTTCCGAAAAGTCCCGCTCAGACATGATGTCGCGACCGAGGAACATGCTGCCGGAGGAACGACCCAAGGCAACCGGCCCCAGCCGATCGCTCATCCCAAACCGCATCACCATCTGACGAGCGACCCGTGCCACCTGTTGCAGGTCATTGGATGCACCGGTGGTGACTTCTTCGTCTCCGAAGATAATTTCTTCAGCCACTCGGCCCCCTAGGGCAACGGCCATCTGGTTTTGCAGGTAGGAACGGGAGTACAGACCCGAATCCATGCGCTCTTCGCTGGGGGTGAACCAGGTTAAGCCACCGGCCCGACCACGAGGAATGATGCTGATTTTTTGCACGGGATCATAGTCCGGCATCAAAGCACCAACGATCGCGTGACCGGCTTCGTGGTAGGCCACCAATTCCTTGCGCTTCTCGCTCATGACCCGATCTTTCTTCTCGGGGCCAGCCAGGACGCGATCGATCGCATCGTTGACTTCATCCATGGAGATTTCCGTCAAGTTACGGCGAGCGGCCAAGATAGCTGCTTCGTTGAGCAGGTTAGACAGATCCGCACCTGTGAAACCCGGCGTCCGACGGGCAATTTTCTCCAGATCCACATCCTTACCGAGGGTTTTGCCACGGGCATGGACTTTTAGGACTTCAAAGCGACCGGCATAGTCGGGCCGATCGACAACCACTTGGCGATCAAAACGACCGGGGCGCAGCAGAGCCGCATCCAAGACATCAGGACGGTTGGTGGCCGCGATGATGATGATGCCCGTATTGCCTTCAAAGCCGTCCATTTCGGTCAGCAATTGGTTCAGGGTTTGTTCCCGCTCGTCGTTACCACCGCCGAGACCTGCACCCCGCTGACGACCCACCGCATCAATTTCATCGATAAAGACGATGCAAGGCGCGTTGGTTTTCGCCTGTTCGAACAAGTCGCGAACGCGGGATGCACCTACCCCAACGAACATTTCCACAAATTCCGAACCGGAGATCGAGAAGAAGGGCACACCTGCTTCCCCGGCAACGGCTTTGGCCAGGAGGGTTTTCCCGGTTCCAGGGGGGCCTACCAGCAACACACCCTTAGGAATCTTTGCGCCCACTGCGGTAAAGCGATCGGCATTTTTCAAGAAATCCACCACTTCCGCCAGTTCCAGCTTGGCCTGGTCAATCCCAGCCACATCACCAAAGGTGACTTGGGTTTGGGGTTCCATTTGCACCCGAGCCTTGGACTTGCCAAAGTTCATGGCTTGGCTACCGGGGCCATTCTGGGCACGGCGCAACAGGAAAAATAGACCGACCAACAGCAGAATGGGGAAGAACAGGCTACTCAATGCCCGCAGCCAGAAGCCTTCATCCTGTTGAGGCAGGACAGAGATATCCACATCATTCTTGGTGAGGGTATCGATCAGCTTCGTGTCGCCTGGGAGGAGGTTAACGATGAATTTCTCCCCATCTTTGCGTGTCACCACTGCACGGGTGCGATCGCCACTCAGGCTGGCTTTTTCAACCTGTTTCGCTTCAACTTGCTGAATAAACTCACTATATTTCCAGTTTTCCTTTGCAGGCGGCTGGCGATCAATAAACGCCGTCGCCAGTGCGATGACGACGATCGCCAAGAGCGCATAGAGTCCTGCATTTCTCCACCGTTTATTCACCGGGGTTATCCCTCCTAAAGGATGTGATGGGTCGATCCCTAGTTTGCTTCTTATTGTTAATTAATCTTAACGTATCCTCAGAAACTTGGGATCCCCTCTCAGAATGCGATCGGGTGTGGAATGCCGCACTGGAGATTCTTGCCCTAGCCTTTTATGCTTGACGAAGATTTCTCCAATGCCACTATTCCCTTAGTCCATCATCTCCTTAAATAATCGGGATAGAGATTAAATTTCCAGAGACTAAATTTCCTGGGTTGGGGCTGCTGTATTGGCAGTGGGTTGTAGGTGCTCAGTTTGTAAGCGTGGGGTCCCCTCGATCGGCGACATCCCCAGCATCCAAGCCCGGAGGAGTAGAAACGCAGCCATCAAACCAAACAATGCAATGACAAATTCTCCCTGCGACCGCCGTTGAAGGCGTTGCTGACGCAAGCTTCTGCGGATTGACTTCATAGGTTATGGATTTGGGTAGATAAAATATCGGTGAAGTGCCTGTAATGGTGAGCGATCTGGGGCAAAAGACAACCACCGTTCTCCCAGTAACACTCGGTTAATTGGCACAATTTCTACTACACAGTTGGAATAGGCCATTACGTGAAACCGCTGAATCAAGTCAGTAGTCCACGGCACTTGAGCAGTGGGTAAGCCTTGGGACTGGCAAAATTGCAGGATAGCCCGTCGCTGGATACCCGCTAAGAGACCGTTGTCGAGGGGTGGGGTGTACCAAGTCCCATCTGTGTAACCCCAGAGATTTCCTGTACTGGTTTCTAGCCAATGGCCTTGGGAGTTCGTCAAAATGGCTTCCTGGGCTTGGTGGGTCTGGGCGGTTTGTAGCGCAAGCCAGGGGGCGAGGTAATTTCCCGTTTTCTGTGCCGGGAGCGATCGCGCCCAATCCGGGTCGGCTACCCAGGCGGTAATTCCCTGTTGCTGTCGTTGGGTGAGGTCGGCAGGTAAGGGGCGTCCGGTAATCCACTCGCGGCCATCAGGAAACAGAGTAATGCGCAGAATCGGATAATGCTGGCTCATCTGAACAGCTCCCTGGTGCACCCGCTGCCAATCCGGTGTCCGCCAACGGAAGGTTTGAAGATTGGCGCGCAGCCGATCGCAGTGGTCAGGCCAGTGGGTTAAGGGATGATCGAGGGATTGGTGATATACCCGCAGCGTGGTGAATACGGTGGCTCCGTAAAGCAATCCTGGATCCGTAATTGGGAGCTCGATCGTAGCGCCCAATTGCATCGTGCCGTTGAACCAAAACCCTAAATTTTGTGGGGTAGTCATAGGAATCGGGAGGGAGACTGGATAGACTAGAAAATCGCAAGATAAGACGTTGTCCAGAAACTTCATTCATTAAGCGCCATGGCAAGCAAAGACCAGCATTTAGGGTGGCTGAAAAAAGGGGATACTGCGCTGGAGTGGAAGCAGTATAAACAAGCGATCGCAGCCTACGAAAAAGCGACCAAAGCTAAGTCTAACTGTGTCGAGGCTTGGACTAAGTTGGGGCGTGCTTGCATGGATATAGAAGAGTTCGATCGGGCGATCGCGGCCTTTGACAAAGTCATTAAGCTTGAACCAGATAATTTTGACGGGTATTTCTATAAAGCGGCGGTGCAGGAAGAAGCTGGGCAAATCGATGCAGCCGAAGCCACCCATCGTCAAGTAGTCGAGATTTTGGATGATCATCCCGGCTGTTATTTTAGTTTGGGAACATTTCTGAATCGCCAAAAGCGCTATGAAGAAGCATTGGAATTTCTGACCCAGGCGGTGGAGATGGCTCCCAATCCCATGAATCTGACCGCCCGCAGTTTTTCCCTAGAGAGCCTAGAACGATACGAAGAGGCACTCTCAGATCTGAATCGGGTGGACAGCTATGGTGCGTTTTACATGGTTTACCACAGCCGAGGTCAGCTCTTAGAAAAACTAAAACGCTACGATGAAGCGCTAGAAGTCTACAAGGAAGGGATGGAGCAAGATCCAATCCCTCTCTTGTTGCTGGATCAGACCTATCTGTTAGAAACGCTGGGGCGCACGGAAGAGGCAGAGGCGATCTACGCTGACGAGATGGAAAATTCGAAGGAGGGTGAATTCCCGGAGCTGGGGTATAACATCAGAGCTCAAACTAAACAACGGCTAGAGCTCTATGATGAGGCGATCGCGATCTATGAAGAGGGTTTACAGGAATACCCTGACAATCCCGGCTTTCTCTATGACATAGCAATCTGTTACAGCCAAAAAGGAGATGCGGATCAAGCGCTGCAAACCCTGAAAAAAGCGATCGCGGGGAACGAAGACATGCGTGAGTGGGCCAAGGAGGAGCCACTGCTGTTAAAAGGATTAAAAGATAATGATGTCTTTGAACAGTTAGTTGGTTTAGATCGTGAGTCGGTTTAGATCGTGAGTTTAGTTTCAGCAATAGATGAGTTGAAACAATCAGCGCAACTGCTAGCTAGGCGCAACTGCTGGCTAGTTTGTAGCTGGCTGGGGCAAAGCAGTTTGTTGGCAGGTTGCAAAGAGGCTGATTCAGATGCCAAAACAGGGTGAAATTGATTATCTCAAAAACATTGGTGAAGCAGGAATTTACCATGCTTTGCATAAACCCTTTACCGATGGAGCCTGTGGGCAATATTTAATGGAAATTGGGGCGGTAATGAATCTGCTGCCCGCGCCCCCGGCTCGGTTGCTCGATCTCGGCTGTGGGACGGGTTGGACAAGTTGCTTCTTTGCGAAACGGGGCTACACTGTCGTCGGCCAAGATATTGCACCCGATATGATTCAATACGCAGACATGAATCGCCAAAATATCGGTTTAGATAACATTGCTTTTGTCACCTGTGACTATGAGTCGATGGCCTTTCGAGATGAATTTGATTGCGCAGTCTTTTTCGATGCTTTACACCATGCGATCGATGAAGTAGAAGCCCTACGCAGCGTGTACCGGGCTCTCAAACCGGGGGGAATTTGTATTACGTCCGAACCAGGGGCAGGTCATTCCAAAAGTCCAGAATCTATCCAAGCCATGGCGCAATTTGGCGTGACTGAGCGCGACATGCCTCCTGGCACGATTATTCGGGCGGCCAAACAGGTGGGGTTTCGGGCCAGTCGAGTGTATCCCCATGCCAGCGACTTTGGACGGCTTTATGCACCCCCGAAACATGCTAGGTTACGTAAGCTGTGGCGTTGGCCGATCGTCGGGGGATTCGTCGCCTGGTATATCGCTGCAATTCGGAAGCGATCGACAGGAATTGTTGTTTTGATTAAGTAAGCTGATCCAGTGAGTTAATCCAGTAACATGCTGCATTATCAAACCGATGGATCTCCAGAGTTTCCAGCATTGTGTTTTCTCCATGGCTTTCTAGGTCGAGGAGATGATTTTTCTGAACTTGTTAACTATCTTTCGCAGCAATTCTACTGTATTTGTATTGACTTACCGGGACATGGCTATAGCCTTGATTTGCCTAGTGATACTTACGCGATGGCGTATGCTGCTTTTCAAGTAGTTGCCGTTTTGAATGATTTAGCAATTTCCCAAGCGAGTCTCTATGGATATTCTATGGGTGGACGTTTGGCATTGTATTTAGCGCTGTATTATCCCGATCGATTCCCCCAAGTCTTTCTCGAATCGGCCTCTCCAGGACTGGCAAGCGAAGCAGAACGGAATGAACGATACGTTCGGGATATGGCTTTAGCGGCAGAATTGCAGCAAGATTTTCCTCGATTCCTCGATTGCTGGTATCAACAACCCTTATTCCAATCCCTCCGGCAGCATCCCAAATTTCCAGCGATTTACCAAAAACGCCAGCAGAATCATCCCCAGGACTTGACCCAATCTTTACGTGCCATGGGACTAGGTGTCCAACCTAATCTTTGGCCCCATTTGCCACACCTCACCCAGCCGATTCAGTTAATTGCCGGGGAATGGGATCGTAAATTTGTTGCCATTCAGCAAACTATGGCCCAGTCGTTGCCCAATGCAAAATGCACGATCGTGCCCCAGGCTGGTCACAATGTCCACCTTGAACAACCCGCCGCAATTCAGGCAATCATTCACGCGGCCCTCGATCGGTCATCATCAATTTCCCAGGGCTGAAGTCTGCTGGGCGATGAAGTCGAGTAGCGCTTTTTGGTGGGTTGGCCCGATCGGTCGGATTTGCTTCGCGATCGGCGAAAACTTTTCTCCTGATTGAATTTCCGTAACGGTGGCTAGCCCCATGTCCCAACCTTCATTGAGTTGCAACTGATCCAGCCCTACCGTGAGCGAGGCTTGGTAGACATGACGAATCACCTTGTCATCGGCGTAGCAACCAAATTTTTGCAGGTCGATCGCGCGGTAGCCAATTTCCTCCAGCAATTCCCGACCCACGGCATCATCGGGATGTTCCCCCGGTTCCACATGGCCTCCAAATAAGCCCCAATAGGCTGGATAGACAATTTCCGGCTTGTTATCGCGCAGTTGCAGTAAGTAACGATCGTCTTGGTGCAGAATCGCGATCGCAACTTGAATCCTGGAATCTTGCATCTTGGTTGACCTAGTACCGTAGAGGATTGTAGACAGGGTGAGTAAGATCCTGGGAGAGTGCTTGTGGGCTGCCTAGTGCTTGTGGGCTGCCTAGTGCTTGTGGGCTGCCTAGTGCTTGTGGGCTGCCTATTGTTGACCGACAGCTTCTAGATAAACTTCTCCGAGATCCTCCCCATTAATCACGATCGAAGTCGCTTGAACGGTCCCCGTTACCGTCACCATTGAATTGGGTTGCGGCGGCGGGAGTTGCCGACTCAAGACCCAAATGCGACCGGTGGCATCCTGCACTTCATAGGCCACCTGCCCCACCATAGGAGCGATCGAAATGACCTGCCCAGAAATCTTAACGGCACCCGAAGCAGGGGATTGGGACGTGCTACGGGCATGGGAGATTTGGTTGATCGGCGTTGTGGGCAAGGACTGACAGCCCATCAGAATCATAGGTAGACTCCCCACCAGCCCCCAATGGAACGATCGCAGCACCATAGAAATCACACAATATAAAGACCACAAGAATAGAGATCACAGGATATATAGAAAAGGTTGGCAAGAACCCTTTGCAACAAAAGACTAAATTTTCATGCAGATGCAGCAAATCTAGGAGACTGAATCTGAGAAACTAGGAAAAGTCTATCTCATCCTTTCGTGGCTCTTGGCAGCCAGCACTACTTCATACATCTTCATGACAACTGGTCAACTACTCGATGGAAAAGCCCTCTCAGCCAAAATGTATGCTGAGATGACCGCCCAGGTTCAGGATTTGCAAGCCCAGTACGGACGCCCCCCCGGATTAGCCGTTCTGATGGTGGGAGACAATCCTGCCAGTGCCGCCTATGTCGGTAACAAAGAGAGAGCTTGTGCCCGAGTGGGAATTACTTCCTTTGGTCGCCATTTCCCCGCCGATACGACCCAAGCGGAACTGGAACAGGCCATCCGGGAGCTGAACCAAGACGATCGAGTCGATGGGATTTTGGTGCAGTTGCCTTTGCCGGGAGATCATTTAGATGATGTGCAGCTTCTGCTGACGATCGACCCCGATAAAGACGCCGATGGACTCCACCCCGATAACCTGGGGCGCTTGGTGCGGGGAGAGCCCGGATTGCGCAGTTGTACCCCGGCGGGTGTGATGGAGTTGCTGAAGGAATATAATATTCCTCTTAAAGGCAAAAAAGCGGTAGTCATTGGCCGCAGTATTCTAGTGGGGAAACCCCTAGCACTCATGCTGTTGGAAGCCGATGCAACCGTCACGATCGCCCATTCGCGCACCGATGACTTGGCGGCGGTGGCACGATCGGCGGATATTCTGGTGGCAGCGGTGGGGCGGCCCAATCTGGTGACCGCCGATATGGTGAAGCCAGGAGCAGTGGTAGTTGACGTGGGGATCAATCGCATTGCGACCCCCGATGGCAAAGGTCGGTTGGTGGGCGATGTGGACTTTGAGTCCGTCAAAGAGGTGTCGAGCTACATTACCCCGGTTCCGGGGGGTGTGGGACAAATGACCGTGGCGATGCTGTTACACAATACAATTTTGAGTTACCGCAAAAAGTTTGAGGCCTGAGGCCGCTAGACCTCGGTTCTCATCTTGCGTTTAGGAATGTTTCATGGAGGCTGTTCGATGGTTGTTGCTGGTGAAAAGTCAAGTTTTAATCTCAAGACCTATCTCGCTGAGAAACAAGCGCTGGTAGAAGCTGCTCTCGACCAATCGATCGCCCTCGCCTACCCTGAAACGATCTATGAATCCATGCGCTACTCCCTGATGGCGGGGGGCAAGCGCCTGCGACCCATTCTCTGCCTTGCAACCTGTGAATTAATGGGCGGCAATACCGAAATGGCGATGGCCACGGCCTGTGCGTTGGAAATGGTGCATACCATGTCCCTGATCCATGATGATTTGCCCTCCATGGATAACGATGACTTCCGCCGGGGCAAACCAACCAATCATAAGGTTTACGGTGAGGCGATCGCGATTTTGGCGGGGGATGCGCTGCTGTCCTATGCCTTTGAGTACGTGGCGAAGGAAACCCAAGGCGTCCCTGCCGATCGGATTTTGGATGTGGTGATGCTCCTGGGACGGGCCTTTGCCCGCTTAGTCGATGGCCAAGTGGTCGATCTGCAATCGGAGGGTAATGCAGCGATCGGTCTGGAAACTCTGACGTTTATCCACAACAACAAAACATCAGCGCTCTTGGAAGCCTCCGTCCTGAGTGGGGCCATCCTGGCGGGAGCCTCCGACGCGGATCAGGAAAAACTGTTGCGCTACGCTAAAAACATCGGTTTAGCCTTCCAAATTGTGGATGACATTCTCGACATTACTGCCACCACCGAAGAACTGGGTAAATCCGCCGGGAAAGATCTACAAGCGGACAAGACCACCTATCCCAAGCTGTGGGGTATCGAAGAATCGCGCCGCCAAGCGGAAGACCTCGTAGCGAAGGCCAAGGCAGAACTGAGCGGTTTTGGGTCAGCAGCAGACCCGCTGATTGCGATCGCGGACTATATTACTGCGCGCAAAAATTAAAATGACTGTCCCGAGAATTCAGGTGGATCTGATTTTCAGGGTGATAAAAATTGAGACTCTGCCGTAATTGCGGTAAGGTGTTCTCAATTCTGTGATCCCGATTTCCCAACCCGATTTTTATGCAGTCCCTGAGTGCTATCTTTGACAACCACGTTTTAGTTATTGCGATCGCGTCTTGCTTGCTTGCTCAAGCAACCAAGTTGATCATCGAGTTTGCGATGCATGGCAAGTTGAATGTGCGTGTCTTGGTGGAAACGGGTGGTATGCCCAGTTCCCACTCTGCCCTAGTTACCTCCCTAGCAACGGGAATTGGTTTAACCCAGGGCTGGGACAGTGCAGAATTTGCGATCGCGACGGTATTTGCCTTTATCGTCATGTACGATGCAGCAGGTGTCCGTCAAGCAGCAGGCAAGCAAGCGAAAATCCTCAACCAACTGATTGATGAGCTCTTTCAAGGTGACCACCAGTTAACCGAAACTCGCCTGAAAGAACTGTTAGGTCATACCCCGGTTCAGGTCATTGTTGGCTCGATCATGGGCATTGCCATTTCCTTCCTCTCGGAAATGGGCAGCACGGGGCAGTTGGCTTGGGTGCGTCAGATGTGGGTAGGGGGCTAAGGATGTAGGTAGATAGCTAAGACGGAACGGATGTCAGCAGTGAATGCTAACGGTTTCACTAGTCAGTCTTCTTAATGATCAGTTTAATGATCAGCCTTCTCCCCTGTGAGCCTACTCAAGCGCACTTCTCCCAGGGGTGTTCCCCAGGATGGCGCTAGAGTTGAACGGCAGACTTCAATAAAACCACTCGGCGGGCATCCACCACCATGGTTAAATAGCCCCGATCGCTGAGTAATTGCATGACTGAGTTTGCAGCTACAGCATCCGTCGTGTGGAGCGCGAGCAAATAAGGCTTTTGCCCATAGGCCACCAGACCAATATTTTTATTTAAGCCCTGGGAAAGCTGACTGGCCACCTCGGGCTGATTTTGATAGTTCACCAACACTGCATAACCACTCTCTAAAACCTGAGGATTATAGGCGATCGGGGTTTGCGGGTTAGGTGTCTGTGGGTTGGGGATTTGTGGGTTAGATATCGGTGGGCTAAGCGTCTGTGGGCTAGCCGGGGTCGCTTGTGGGACGGTTGGATTGGCTGCTGGAGCCGTCGTCGCGGGCGGAATGGTATTGGGCGGGGGCACGCGACTGGGTTTCACCACAACCGTCTGTAACCCGGTGCTTTGCCCTAGGTACTGAGCCCAGGCGTTGGCGGCGGTTTCGGTTTGGTACCCTCCCAAACGAGTCACTGGGGCCCCTTGGTAATTGCACAGGCTCACGGGAACATCCGTAGGTAATTTGCTGCGGACGGTGGCTTGACTGTCTGGGGTTTGACTGAGCACAAACAGCAGATATTCCCCAGCATTGGGCGGGGCGCAGACAGGGATTTGGGTCTTGCCTGGGGGAACGATCGCTAAGGGCGCGATCGCGGTCACTATCGTCCAAAATCCGGTTTGCCAGCGCCACGCATTCATGCTGTTTTCATCCAATGTTGCATTCAGAGCTTAGTTGCATTCAGATCTGACGGCATCCAACGCTTCCCTTAGCCCTAGGCTAGCCACTCTAGGCCAGTCGCTCGGGGCCAATCGCTGGTTTGAACCAGTACCCGTCTCAACCGATGCCAATCTAGACCGATGCCAGGGAAGCGAGCGGATTGGGAATCGTCTCAGACTGCTGAAACTCGCCTGTGATGACATATTCTAAACGCAGCTTCAACCAAATGATGAACTGCTTGTTGGTAGACACGATCGCGGCGGCGGGCTTGGGCACCTGGGCATTAATGTCTGCAAATTCCGGCGCTTCTAAAAAAGCAGGCTGCTCAATCACCCAAAAGTCAATTTCCTTCTCGTTCTCTTGATAGTTGCGATGCCGCTCCCGAATGATTTCGTGGGTGGGCTCTTCTTCAAGCATGAATTTTTTGCTTGCTAAAACGTAGTAGTAGGTCGTCATTGGTTTTATAGGTCTCCTTGAATCGCAAGTTTCATTTCTTTCACAGCCCGTTCCATCCCAACTAATGATGCACGGCTAATGATGGTATGCCCAATGTTTAATTCTTCCATGCCTGGGAGACAAGCGACGGGATAAACATTCCAATAGGTCAGTCCGTGCCCTGCATTGACCCGGAGTCCAGCGGCGATCGCCCACTCACACCCTTGAGAAAGCATTTGCAATTCCTGGTTGCGCTCTACTTCGGTTTTGGCTTCGGCATAGCGTCCGGTGTGAAGTTCGATAAACTTTGAGCCACTGGCGGCTGAGGCCGTGATTTGCTCATCATCAGCGTCAATAAACAGGCTGACTGGAATCCCGGCACCTTGAAGGGCTTGTACCACTTCTTTCATGCGAGGCAGCTGACCTGCCACATCGAGGCCCCCTTCCGTGGTGACTTCTTCGCGGCGTTCCGGCACCAAGGTGACGTAGTCCGGTTTGATGTCGAGGGCGATCGCCACCATTTCATCGGTTGCGGCCATTTCTAGATTCAAATGGGTCCGCACGGTTTGGCGCAGCAAGCGTACATCGCGATCTTGGATATGCCGTCGATCTTCCCGCAAATGAACTGTAATCCCATCGGCCCCTGCTAATTCTGCGAGAACGGCAGCGGCTACAGGATCCGGCTCAACGGTACGGCGAGCTTGGCGCAAGGTGGCAATGTGATCAATGTTGACTCCAAGGGTAGGCAAGGCTAGGACTCTCCTGCAAATTAACAGGATCCAATTTTACCGGATGAATTGGTCGATCGGGTATAAAGCTAAATAATCATAAAACAATCCAGAGATGAAATAATCCTACTGACGATGAAGGCGCTGTAATGCCCTGTCATGCCCTGCCCTCAACGCTATGGCGTCTTTAAGCGTCTTTGAAGAAATAGCATGAGCAATGAGTTGTAGGGTATTCCACCGAATGCTGGAACCTGAAATCTGGGAAGAGTGGAAAACGCTGCTTTGTAAAGATAAGTATTTTTTGTAAAGTTAAGTAAACAATCTGATTTAGCAATTGAATGCATTGGGGGAACGAAAATGCTGCATCGATCGCGCTGGCGCGGGTGTTGGACGGTGATTGTGACGATCATACTGACGATCGGAGCCATGGGTTTATTGCCTCCAATGGCCCAAGCCATGGGTGGAAAGTTACCGCCCCTGGAGCAAGCGGCTCCAAATTTCACGTTGCCTGCAACGACGGGAGAAGGCGAAGTCAGCCTAGCGGATTATCGTGGGCAATGGGTCGTGGCCTATTTTTATCCCCAGGATTTCACGTCTGGTTGCACGATCGAAGCCCGCAAGTTCCAACAGGATCTCCCGGCCTACCGTCAGCGGCAGACACAAATTCTCGGCATCAGTGCGGACTCTGTTAACTCCCATGCCGAGTTCTGTGACTCCGAAGGACTCAAATTTCCCCTGTTGGCCGATGAAGGAGGTGCAGTTAGTAAAGCTTATGGATCCTGGCTGGGGATTCGGTCAGCCCGTCATACGTTCATCGTGGATCCGGAAGGAATTCTGCGATCGATCTTTCTAGGGGTCAACCCGATCGTCCACAGTCGTGAAGTCCTCGCCAAGCTGGATGAGTTACAAGCGACCAGCCCGCGTTAACTGGTGGCAGCATTGTCTTAAAAAATAAAGTCGGTGACTTTAGCCCGTGTCTTCATAGAATTGCCTGGGATAACTGGGATGCTATTCCAGAACTCTATCTCTCCGTATACCCTCCGTATATCCAACGGGTTGCTACGGCAATTTCTGCCCTAACTTCCTAGGGATTTCACCAAACCTTCTCAGTAAAATTGTGGAAAACGCGGGCTATTGCCAATTAAGTGGCTTTACGTAGAAATTTTGGCCTTTCTTCTTGGGTTTTCTGCAAGATTTCTCCTAGCGTTTCCCAATTTTCCTGTTGAATGTGCTGAATGACCTGATCTAACTGTTGACGATAGGCGTCTAGCGATCGCAAAACTTCCGATCGATTCAGTTGCGCCATCAGTAATCCCAATTCTGGGTTGCCCCCGCCGACTCGGCTAGTATCCCGAAACCCTGAACTGGCTAAGTTTTGCGCTAGTTGCAGCACCTCAGCATCAGCTTCCTTCAGACAAGCAGCAATGAGGCTGGCACTGATCATCACTGGACTATGGGAAATCCATGCAACGGCACGATCGTGGGCTTCCGGCGTGGCGCTGTACAGAATAGCGCCCAGATCTTGCGCAATGGTACTGACCACAGCGATCGCACGATTCGGTGTTTTGACGGTCGGTGTCACTACGTAGGGATTACCCACAAATAAGTTGGGGATTGCAGCGTTAATTCCACTTTCCGCTGTACCCGCCATGGGGTGCCCACCGACAAAGTTATTCCACAAACCTTGGATTGCCTCTACAATCGGAGTCTTAACGGACCCGACATCCGTCAAAATAGTTTCTGGATCGAGATACGGAATGAGGCGTTGTGCCATTGATTCTAGGTGAGAGAGTGGGGTGCATAGAAAGACAACTTCAGTGTCTGCAAGGATGGATAAATCAGGACTTGCGCGATCGACAACGCCTCGCAATTCTGCTGTTTCGCAGGTGCTAGCCCGTTGACTGACGCCAATGACCCGATAGCCCCGCGATCGTAAATCTAATCCTAACGATCCCCCGATAAGCCCCAAACCAACAATGCCAACCGTGCGAACCCTGTTCGCCTTGTCCACTGTGGTGATTAAATCCGTGCGATTGAAGTTGCGAATCGAATCCGTGCTCTTAGATAGTTCAGTCATAGCCCGTTGTTTGGGTGTTCAAAAGGGAACTGCTGGTGTTGTCCGTCCTTTCCTAGTGTCCCATGGGGGTAGGACTCCGTTCTAGGGTTTTCTTTGACTGCTCTTTATTTAGCGAGTTCAGTAATGGACTGGGGAACGCTAGCACTAATTAAGTCACACATAATGCGCCGTCTGGGTCAGGGTATCGCTGATGAGTCCTGAGGAATTGTTAGAGCAGTACGCGATCGGAAAACGAGATTTTGGTTCCATCCGTCTCAATGAAGCTAATCTAAGCAGTGCCAATTTAAGTGGGGCTGATCTCAGCGCTGCCAATTTGACGGTGGTGAACCTGACGAATGCGAACCTGAGTCAGACTAACCTGAGTGGAGCCAAGCTCAATGTCACCAAGCTCAATGGCGCAAATTTGCAACGAGCGAATCTGCAACAGGCTTGCTTGAACGTTGCGAATTTGTCCTTGGCGGATTTGAGCGAGACCAATTTAATCCAAGCCCACCTGATCAAAGCAGAATTGGAGCGGGCGGATCTGAGTCGGGCTCAGTTGCAACGGGCGAATCTGTCGGCGGCAGATTTGCGGGATGCCAAACTGCGCTGTACTAACCTCAGTCGAGCCAATCTGAGTCGGGCGGATGTGCGCCGTGCGGTATTGACGGCAGCCAATCTTGAACAGGCGATTTTGCATAGTTGTGACCTGAGTGGTGCAAATCTCAGTGGTGCAAATTTACGCCAAACAGAACTGCGGCAGGCCAATTTGAGTCGAGCCATTTTGCAAGGGGTGAACCTCAGTGGGGCGAATCTGCGCTGGGCCGATTTGAGTGGCGCGGATTTGCGCTGGGCTGATCTGAGTGGGGCAATTCTCAGTGGGGCCAACTTAACGGGGGCGGATTTAAGCCATGCCACGCTGTTGAATACGACGCTGGTGCATGTGGATTTGACCCGTGCCAACCTGTCGGGAGTGGATTGGGCGGGAGCGGATCTAACCGGAGCCCAGCTAACGGGGGCGAAGCTCTACAATACCTTTCCCTTTGGGCCTAAGGTTGACGATATTAATTGTCGTTGGGTTGATTTAAGTCAGAATGGCGATCGCAGTAAAACCTATCAGTTCAGCAGCAATGATGCCTATGAATTTTTCTATCGGGTGCCGCCGACGGTAGAGGTGACGATCGACGATCGGCTTGATCCGGAGTCCTACAGTGCGTTAATTGTGACGTACCAGCAATTGACCCGACAAACAAAATTAACCATGCAACCGCCCAACATTACGATCCATCGAGGTCGCACAATTTTGCGGTTTGAACTCATCCAGGATACGCAACTGTTTCTGATTGCCTATGCTGCCATCTTGCCCTTTGGGGATGCCCGATCGACGCACCAGAACTTGACGGCATTGCTGAAGATGATTCCTAGTCGAGTCTTTCACCAAAGTAATGAGCAGTTGCAGCAGTACCACATGATGGTGAAATTACTCAGCCATAATACCCAGCAAGTTAACCGCGATCGCCTGCTACAAGCGATTCCTCTGGCAGCCCAGAAATTACCTTTTTTCCAAGCCCCAACGCAAACCACTCTGGTAAATGCCGATGGTCAACGTTTGACGATCTACAGCAATCCTATGTTTGGGAAGCGATCGGTTCCCTTTTTCCGAGAAATGGATGAATTCCAAGCTAATGTACTGCCAGAATTTCAATTAGCTGGGTTAGAGCAAGTGATTGAATTTATCAATGGATTTCGGGACTTACAGCGAGTGGCAATTGGGTGAAATCCCTCTGAAATCCCTCAAGATGGCCTGAATAACTTGGCTACCATGAATCAAGAATTTGGCAGCAATGTTTGCTGCAATGCTTGGCTGTAGTACTGGATCGTAGTCCTGAGCCGTAATTCTGGTGGGTAATCCTGGACTGCAATACTTTAGTACAGATAAATAGCGCCGGTTTTGTCTAGGTTTAGGGTGCGATTGCCTTGGCCGATCGTGGGTTTAATGTCCACGGTTGCGGTGTTGGTCTTTTTGTCCACCGTGACGCTGTATTCAACATTGCCGCTGTCCCGGAGAGAATTAATGTTGATAAATACGGGAGGCTGAAAATCGCTGAGGGTAACGGTTTGGCCAGGGGCTAAACGTCGGAAATTGGTGTGGGTGGTGATGAGATATTCCAAGGTTTCCGGGGTTTTGTTGACCAGCTGAATTTTGGCAGGCTTCTGGATATCAACTCGGGCAGCAGGAACCCAAAATTCATCACTCTCTTTCTCAGATTCCTTGAGTTTTGTTATAGAGGTATCCTCGATCGGCTGAGAATTGGCCATGACCGGGGAGGACACCGCTGGTTGGAGCGTCATGGCTTCTAGGATCACGATCGTCAGCGTGGCGATCGTGAAAATTCCCCAGGAGGACAACTTCTCTAAGGCTTTCTGACGCATCACAGAGTTCCTTTGAAAATTACAATAGTTTAGAGGATGTCTAAATTATGGCATGACGAATTTAGGCTTGGAGGTTAACAATTAAATCTCGTCTGACAAAAAAGAATCATTTGATATTGGATCATTAGGCTGACGACACTGCCATTTTGAATGATGGATCAGAATTAAGTCCCATCTATGATGGTTATTTAGGAGAGGACTTTTTGAATGGGATTTCAATCATCAATATTCATGGGATCATCGATGATGATGAGCTTTGATAGGGATCGGTTATCCGCCTGACAAGCCCTTTGCCTGACAAGCCCTGCCTGACAAGCCCTGCCTGATTAGCCCGCCTGATTAGCCCTTTGATAGATTTGATCCATGTTGTTCGACTCTAACCATTACTGGCTTCGGAATGCCCGTGTGCCTGCGTCATTACTCCTAGGGGGATCCAAGTGGACACCCCGCAAACCGCCGATCGATCATTTGCTGACGGTGGATATTGAAATTCAAGAGGGTGTCATTGGGACGATTACGGCGGCGGGTACGTTTAGCAGCTTTAGTGCACCATCGATCGACCTCCAAAATGGCATGGTGTGGCCTTGTTTTGTGGATATGCACACCCATTTGGATAAGGGGCATATTTGGAATCGAGCACCCAATCCTAATGGCACCTTTGAAGGAGCCTTAACAACAGTTCAAAAGGACTCTAAACAACGCTGGAATGAACAAGATGTTTATCGGCGTATGGAATTTGGACTGAAATGTAGCTATGCCCACGGAACCCAAGCTATTCGTACCCATCTTGATTCAGCAGATAAACAGGGGAAAATTAGTTTTGAAGTGTTTCGGCAATTGCAAGCAGAATGGCACGATCGCCTAATCCTACAAGCAGTTTCCCTGGTTTCATTGGATTATTACCTAACACCTAAGGGGGAAAAGCTGGCGGATTTAGTGGCAGAGATGGGTGGAATTTTAGGCGGTGTTGCTTATACCAATCCCGATCTGGAACAGCAAATCGATCGCACCTTTCAACTGGCAAAACATCGGAAGCTTCTACTGGATTTTCATGTGGATGAAAATGGTGATCCGGAGTCTCGGTGTTTACATCTGATTGCAGAGGCGACCATTAAACACAAATACAAAGGGAAAGTGGTTTGTGGCCATTGCTGTAGCCTTGCAGTACAGCCGCCAGAACAGGCAGCAGCAACGATCGCCTTGGTGAAAAAAGCAGGCATTGGCATTGTCAGCTTGCCCATGTGTAACCTCTATTTGCAGGATCGGCAGGCGGCGCGAACGCCCTATTGGCGGGGGGTGACGCGCATTCATGAATTGAAAAAAGCCGGGGTTCCAGTGGCGATCGCGAGTGATAATTGCCGTGATCCGTTCTATGGGTTTGGTGATCACGATGGACTGGAGGTGTTTAATCAAGCGGTGCGGATTGCCCATCTCGATCGGCCCTATGGCGACTGGCCCAATGTCGTGACGATGACCCCGGCGGAGTTGATGGGGTTATCCCAGGTAGGCCGAATTGGGGGAGGCTTGTCGGCGGATTTAGTTCTTTTTAAAGCTCGTAGTTTTAGCGAATTGCTATCGCGCAGCCAGCACGATCGGATAGTTCTACGCAATGGCAAACAAATTGAAACGACCCTCCCCGATTATGCAGAATTAGATGATTTATTGTATTAACCAGAACAGCAATATCAATACAACAATATCAATACAACATATCAATCCAGCAATATCAGTATTGATTCATTGATGCGACAGATTCGACCTCCTATCGCTCCTTTAACAAGATGGAAATTCAGCCAAATTCTTTTCAAATCACTCTTATTAAGGGGAATTCAAGGAGGTCGTTATGGGTCTCAATTATCAATTGACTTGGGATTAATCCCAAATTCGCTCACCGTTTTCGTCTACCCGAGCTTGTCGGATGATATCTGAGATGGCTTCAGCATCCTTAATATGATGTAGAGCTTTGGGCTCTTCGCCTTCTCTTTGAACGACAAAATAGGTGGGGACTTGCAAATGCTCTCCTGTAATATCAGCCGTGTCAACCGCTAATTGCTTTTTCTTTTCCTCTAAAGATTTAGAAGGATCAATTCGATCGCCTTCGTTAAGGGTCCGACGGTAGTTGGGTTCTTGGGATGGGTTCTGCATCGCTTTTTCCTCAAGTTAATGATCTAACTCTAAGTTCAGGCAAAGCTTCTTGAAACCGTCGATTTGAATACTTAACCTAGTGAGTCTTTATCGATTTAGGTGGATGTTTACATTGAAGTACGGGAAAACTTTAGATCTACCCGGTTAATGATTATGTAATTAAAGTTGAGATTGGCTATCTGGGGCGATCGAAAGTCCAGGGGGCATTTCTAGGCTACGAGGGCTGTCGAGTAGATCACTCAAATCACTAAAGGTAATGCGGTAGTCCTATTTCTTAAAGGATGAAGAATAATCAGACTTCGCCGAAAGCCTTGTAGAAAAGACCTTTCAGCTTAAGGTTATTTTTCTCTATCCTTTACGTCAGGGCACTACCGGTAATGCCTGCTGTATCACAGGCTTGCTGCAAAGCAGTTTGAAAGGCTTCGATGTTATCTCCATAGCCACATCGCAATGCAGCCACTTCAAGCCCAAATACTGCGTTGCTTCTAGCACAGTCAATGAGAGTAATCCCTGTTAGTGGTTGTGGTGTCATCATAGAATTTACCTACTGATTAAGTATGGGAATGAACCAGTCAATTCAAAAAACCTGGTTATATAGATGAACTGATTATGTGAAGATTCATGTAAAACAACAAGCTATACAAATAAAAATACCCTCAATACAAGAAAACAAAAGTTCCGCAAGACTATATAGTCAAAAGAGACTAACAGTCAAGAGATAACAACAGTCAAGCAAGACTAACGACTAAATCCAGCTTGAGCAAGTTCAATTCGAATGAGTATAAAGATTAGATAGTAGCCCTAAATTTATTCCTACTTTACTGTGGATTAACCGGCATAGGGGCATTGGTCTGTTGTTTCATACTTTGGAGAGACTGGACGAGATTGCTATCTATTTCAGATCTCAGTCATTTTGGATATTCAAGGTTAGCTTGACCACGGCTAGCCTAGAAGTGACTCTAAAGCAGTAGGAGAAATTGGCTATGGCTTATGAATCCATGCCCCATAAATTGAGTACAGTGACTGGAGGCGACTTAGATGCCGATGCCGATCGAGCAGAGGTAAGCGGCGAAGAAGCAGTTGGAGGCAGTGCCGCTGTTCCCGGTCAAAACGACACAGAACCACTTGCAGAAGCCGTCGGCATTCAGCTTGCGGATCAAGCCCCACTACATCTAAAAGCCATAATGGAACAACGCGATCGTGATCGTTGGGAACTACAACCAGATTCTGCTGTGGCAGAGCAAGATGATGACTTCGAAAATGCAGGTGATACTCTGAAGGTAATTGACTTAGAATCTATTTAGCCAGAATTCATTTAGCCAGCTAGTTATTGCCTGCCGCAAAATTAGCGTAACTCAATTCATTAATCGCATTCCATTTTGCAATCTGTTCACGGAATTGTTTCCACTGAGTATAAATGCTTTTGAAGGTGGCATCTTTACCAGCATTTTCCTCGTACAGATTAAACGATGCGGCCTGTGCCGCTTTCATAATTTCTGCACTGTAGGGCACAAACTTAGTCCCATGGGCAATGAGCCGCGCCATAGCCTCCCGGTTGAGGGCGTCATACTGGGTCAGCATGTTTAAATTAGCCTCTTGGGTGGCCGTTTGAAATACTGCTTGGTATTCCTTGGACAGCTTGTTCCAGGCATTGCGATTCACCTGCACTTCCAAGGTTGGCCCCGGTTCCCACCAACCGGGATAGTAGTAAAACTGTGCGGCCTTGTGGAGTCCCAATTTTTCATCATCGTAGGGGCCGACCCACTCTGCGGCATCGATCGCCCCCCGATCGAGGGCTAGGTAAATCTCTCCACCGGGCAACACCTGCACATTGACACCCAATTGAGCCATGACCTTGCCGCCGAGGCCGGGAATCCGCATCTTAAGCCCATTCAGGTCACGGACGGTTTTCACTTCCTTCTTGAACCAACCGCCCATTTGCACGCCCGTATTGCCCGCCGGGAAGTTAATGATGTTGAAATCAGCGTAGACCTTGCGTAGCGCCTCCAAGCCCCCTCCGTGGTAGAGCCATGCATTTTGCTGCTGGGCATTTAACCCAAAGGGCACGGCGGTGCCAAAGGCGAGGACGGGATTTTTTCCCGTGTAATAGTAGCTAGCGGTATGGCCACATTCCACGGTTCCGGACTGCACAGCATCCATCACCTGTAAAGCGGGCACAATCTCCCCAGCGGCAAAGGGGGTAATGGTAAAGCGGCCATCGGTCATTTCCGCCACCCGCTGGCAAACAGTACTGGCTCCCCCAAAAATGGTTTCCAAGGATTTGGGCCAACTGGTCGCCATGCGCCACTTCACCGTCGGAAGGCTGCTGTTGCTGCTAGAAGAGGCTTTACGAACGCGAATGCAGCCGGAGAGACTGGTTGCCGTGGCAGTGGCGATCGCCGCTGTGGTGATTAAATTCCGACGCTTCATGGGCTGGGGCCATCCTAACCGTGAGTAAGGCGATTGTATCAAAAGGCGTGTACGGGAATCGCGATCGGCGTCAGGTCTATGGGGGCGATCCCCCTTGGAGTTCCCTTTGCTAGACTGAAGCAAGTATCGCGGCTATCCCACACCCCGATCGGCTTGCGGTTAGAACGCGCGTCCTAGAAACTTTGAGGCTGTCCATGCTAGCAACACCGTTACTGCTGACCAAAGAACTTCCGAATCTGAAGTATGCCAGTACGTCCCACCGCTTTGACGAAACCTGGGCAGCGCCCCTCTCGACCTTGTTGGGCTTGGGGCGAGCCGCTGGGGCCGATTTCATTGAGTTTTTTTTAGAGCGGGTGAATTACATTGGCTGTATGGCGGAAGAAGATGCCATCACCAGCATTTCGCCTCGCCTGTCCACGGGGGCAGGGGTACGGGTCTTCCGGGGCAAGGCGGACTGCTATGTCTCCACTAATGATTTGACCTTTAATGGCCTGAAGACAGCGTTAGAAAAGGCACTGGGCATTATGGGGCTGACGCTGCCGGGGCCTAACGCCTTTATCCCAGAAATTAACCTGGAGTTACTGCGGGATTACGCCACGAAGCGCAATAAGGAGCAATGGCTGGGCGAAACCAGTTCCATGCGGGAAATGGGCGATGTGTTGCTGGCGGCGAATGGTAAGTTGGCGCAGAAGGCTAGCCATGTCCAGTCGCGGCGGGCGGTGTATTTCCGGGATTGGCAGGAAGTGATGGTGGCAGCCAGTGATGGCACCTTTGCACGGGATATTCGCCTGACCCAATCCGTTGGTTACAGCCTACTCTGTGCCGATGGAGCCAACCGATCGAGCATTAACAAGCGGGTGGGCAATACCAGCGATCCGGGCTTTCTGCGCAACTGGAACTATGAAGATAGCGCGGAAGAAGTGGCAGAGTCCGCAGGCAAAATGCTCTATGCCGATTACGTGGAGTCGGGCAGCTATCCGATCGTCATGGCCAATGAGTTTGGTGGAGTCATTTTCCACGAAGCCTGCGGTCACCTGTTGGAAACAACGCAGATCGAGCGGAAAACCACACCGTTTATCGAGAAGAAGGGTGAAAAAATTGCCCACGAAAATCTCACGGCCTGGGATGAAGGGCTGACCCAGGATGCCTTTGGGACGATCGACATGGATGATGAGGGGATGCCAGCCCAACGGACGCTGTTGATTGAAAATGGCGTGTTGAAAAACTTCATTTCCGATCGGGCCGGATCCCTGCGGACGGGTCATCCTCGCACGGGAAGCGGTCGTCGCCAAAACTTCACCTATGCAGCAGCGAGTCGGATGCGTAATACCTACATCGCGCCGGGGAATTATTCCATGGACGATCTGTTTAGCTCGATCGACAAGGGCATCTACTGCAAAAAGATGGGTGGTGGCAGCGTCGGTGCTACGGGTGAATTCAACTTTGCCGTGGATGAAGCGTACTTAATCGAAAATGGGCAACTCACCAAACCGCTGAAGGGTGCAACCTTGATCGGGGAAGCGGTGGATATCATGCAAAAGATTTCTATGTGCTCCCAGGATTTAGGCTTGGCCGCAGGGTTCTGTGGTTCCGTGAGTGGGAGTGTTTACTGCACCGTGGGTCAACCCCATCTCAAAGTCGATTCTATTACCGTTGGTGGACGCTAACCGTAATGTTCGATCGAATGTTTGTACTCTCCTCGATTGGATGAATTAATTACATTCGATCGCAGCGTCTAATTGAGTACAGCTAATCAACTACAACACCTAGGGTTTAGTGCCTCTGCTCCTATTTCAGAGGCGTTAGCTGCTGGTGAAAAATTTCTCCCCATCTGTGAAGTAATCTAAGGGTCTAGGTATGGCAAAGATTGAAGCGATCGCATCCGCAGCCAAGGACGTAGCTGCAAAGTTAGGAATTCAAAAGTTTGATATTTACGGTTCCGCCGTCGAGGAAACCAGCGTACAGGTGGACAGTGGCGAACCCCAAGCGATGAAAGCCTCCCAACGATCGGGGGTGACGGTGCGGGTCTGGAGTGAGAAAGGTACCGTGGGCGTCACTTCCACCACCGATGTGGATGCGGCAGGGCTGGAAATTGCCTTGAAAACAGCGTCGGAAGCCAGCGAGTTTGGCGCGACGGAAAATGTACCCGACTTCAGCCCAGAGGCCACGGCTAGCATTGCGGCCCACGAATCTCCCCGCTGCACTCCGGCGGCGGTGGATACTCTGCTCAAAACGTTAGTCACGGCTGAAAAGGAATTGCTGGAAGCCCATCCGGCGATCGCAGGGGTACCCTACAACGGTTTGGCGCAACGGGACATCGAACGGTTTTACATCAACAGTGCGGGAGCGGTGCGTCATGAAGCCGCCTCGATCGCATCCCTCTACCTCTACACTAAAACGGAAGCAGAGGGCAAAAAGCCGCGCAGTGCCGGTGCTTTCCGGATTGCCCATGGGTTGGATAAGTTGGATGTGAATGGCTGCGTTAAGGAAGCGGCGGACAAGACAATCAGTCATTTGAACTACGAGAAGGTGAAAACGGGGAAATACCGCGTGGTGTTTTCGCCGGAAGCCTTTCTCAGCCTATTCGGTGCGTTTTCCAATCTGTTTAATGCCCAAAGCATTTTGGATAAACAAAGTTTGTCTACGCCCGATTCCTTAAATCAAGCGATCGCGTCACCGTTGCTGTCAGTGTGTGATGATGCATTGCACCCTGAAAATGTGGGAGCGGATACCTTTGATGGGGAAGGCACACCCACCCGCCGTGTCCCGTTGATTACCAATGGGGTGCTTACCAGTTTTCTGCATAGTGCGGGGACAGCCAAACGCATGGGTACCGAGCCGACGGGCAATGCCGATATGGGGGCCAAGGTGACGGTGAGCGCGAACTTTTTCCATGTCTTTGCGGGGGAACCGGCCCAGGAAACCTACCGTTTGGAGACGGCAGATAATGTGATTTTGATCGACGATTTGCAGGCGCTCCATGCAGGGGTACAAGCGTTGCAAGGGTCATTTTCGTTGCCGTTTGATGGTTGGTTGATCAAGGATGGCCAACGCATCAGCGTGGATTCAGCAACGGTGGCGGGGGATATCCGCGAGGTACTGAACTCAATTATCTATGTCGAACCGGAAGGCCACTTTACGGGTGGTGGCGTCTGTCCTTACATCTGGGTCGATAGCCTGTCGGTGACGGGTGAGTAACGCAGCGTGCAAATCACTGCAAATAATAAAGAAGCCTAACGGTCTGGGGCTGGGAGGTAATGTCCTCAGACCCAAGAGCCGTCAGGCTTCCTGCTAGATTGATCAGACCGAATCTGGTGCTACACAACTTTACGACGACGCTGGAGCACAGCCCAACCACTCAATCCAGCTAAGCTCAAAGCAAGGCCAGGTTCGGGAACTTTGACGGGAGGAGGGCCATCGATCGAAATTTCGTAGTTACCGCTGTGGGAAATGCCATCACTTTTTTCCACTAGACCGGACTGGGTTGCGGTGAAGCTAAAACCGTAGTTGGTAACTCCGTTGTAGGTGTACTTAACGATTTCGCTAGCTTGAATAGGTTTGCTGCTATTGCTGAGTTGTGTTTTCAGATTCAACAATGCAAGTCTTTGGCTATTAGGGAGAGCTGGGGTTTTGGCCAGGTATTGATCGATCGATTGGGTAAACAAGGAACTTGCGTTGTAGTGACCTGCTAAACCAACACTAATCGTACCCGCTGCGTTTTGATTAACGTAGGAAATGTTGGGGTCGCTAAAGCGTTGGAAACCACCGTTGCCAGCGAAAATGTTGAAGAAATTATTCCCCATTTGGGTGTTAACTAAGCTGCCGAACCCGTTGCTGGTTAGGGCTTGGTTAAACCAGTAACGGCCAAAGGTGGTGCCTTGGTAAGCGGCTGTCCAGTCGCTCTGCGTGAGACTACTGATGGAGATGCTGCGGCCCCCGATCGTGCCGTTGAGGGTCGTAGATTTACTGAAATCAAATCCGGCTTTTTCGCTGCTGGCGGCCAGTTCGATATTGCCCGTGGGACTATTTTTGTTGCCACTGAGAATGCTGCTCAGGCTGGCATTGGGGTTGACGAACGTGTTGGTGCCGTTGGCGTCATAGAGCAGATAATCAGTGGGGGCAGTGCCACCGATCGAGGTGTTTTGGATGCTGTTGGCGTGGGCTGGTGCAAGGCCGATCGTGCTACAGCCGATCGCCAGAACGCTAGTCAATGTGATTGTACGAAGGCGATTGTTCATCTGGAAGGGGATCCCATGCATTGGATCGGGTAGGTGTGATTTCTGGGGTTGGGTTGGCCTGAATTGAACCAGTTCCAACTATTTCCATGGTTCCTAATTTCTGTGGAAATGTCCCTGTGAAATCTACGGCAATGCTGATGAAGAATTGGTTAGGGGGTGGGTAGGTTTGTGAAGTTTTCTCAGGTGGTTGTCCTAGAGACTGGGTTGGTTGAGTGGAGCGATCGTTGCTGGAATCTCAATAATGGTTAATTTGTTCTAGCATACGAAGGGAGTGCAACATTAGTTTTGATACAGGATGTTGGGATTGAACTGTTCATCAATGCTCAAACGCGAGAGATTATAGGTGTCCGGGTGGATGACCGGAGTGCAGTCTTGGCTCCAGCGTTGTGGAACTCGATGCCCTCTGTGTATCAGCAATGTGCTGTGATTGACACAGATAATTGGAGTACTTAATTTAGCGTTGTTCCGGGCTGCATTACAGTATAGTACGACGATCATCAATTCGATTTCCTATCGCACAAAATTGCAATACTCGTAGTATGCTGTTCGAAACAATCGAGACAGAACGCGCCAGAATTTTCTATGACAGCCAGTGTCACTTAGAAAATCCTGGCGCAATTGATTTAGGAGCTAGTCCTATCAGCGTTGCCTAAACAATCAAGGAATGATTAAGGAATTAATTCTCCAGTTTCTTGTAAGGCGTTTAATCTAGCGTAGATACCACCGTGATCGATGAGATCTTCGTGGCTACCGACTTCAACGATTTCTCCTTGGTTTAACACCACGATTTTGTCGGCTTCGCGCACGGTGCTGAGACGGTGGGCGATGATGATCAGCGTACAGGTACCAAACAGCGATCGCATCGCGAGTTGGATGGCCCGTTCGGACTCGTAATCCAGGCTGGACGTGGCTTCGTCAAAGACCAGTACGTCCGGCTTCATCACCAAGGCGCGGGCAATCCCGAGACGTTGCCGTTGGCCTCCGGACAGGCGCACCCCACGCTCACCCACTACCGTGGCAAAGCCCTGGGGCAGGTTGCGAATGAAGTCTTCGGCTTGGGCGATGCGGCAGGCTTGATAGACTTCATCGGCGGTGGCGTTGGGATTGCCGTACATCAGGTTGTCCCAAATGGTGCCGTTGAAGACATCCACTTCTTGGTGGACGATCGCTAACCGTTTCCGGTAGCCGGTGACATCCAAACGGCGAATGTCCTGACCGTCGATGCGAATACAGCCTTGGCTCGGTTCAAAATAGCGGAAGAGTAACTTGACTAAGGTGGATTTACCCGATCCCGATCGACCCACGAGGGCGACGGTTTGGTAGGGTTCAATCAACAAGTTGATGTTTTGCAAGACCGGACGATCGGCGTCGTAGCCAAAGTTGACGTGATCGAGTTCCACTTTGCCTGTGAATTGGTAGGCGGGAACGGCTTCGGGGTGTTGCAGGGTGGCGGCGTCGGTGCCAGTCGGCAGGCGCATAAATTCGTGGAAGCGAATCATGGAGGCATAGCGACGGGCAAAGACTTCTGCGAGGTTGCAGATCGGTTCAATTTCGGCGTAGGCCATGCTGGAGACGGTGAGGACGGTGATGAAGTGACCGAGGGAAATACGGCCTTCGATCGTAGCCCACAGCGTTAATGCCAACACCAAGAAGGTACAGGTTTGCACGATCGTGCGTTCGTACATGCCTAGGGTGACGTAGCCTTTGTGAATCCGATAGTCCAAGACAGTAAACTCTCGATCCATCCGAGTCAGTTGCCGTTTGAGTTCCGAAGCTTCCGTGGCGAAGGCTTTTACAGTCTTGATATTGGTAATGATTTCTGAGGTGCGGCTATCGGTATCTTCAACGTATTTATCTAATTTGGCCTCACGGGTGGCTAATGCCTGAAGACCACTTAGACTATAGGCTAGGATACCGAAGAAAGATACGAGGAGCAATATTGCAACTCGCCAATCGATTAACCAAATGACAATAAAAATACCAATGACTCGAAAGACTTTGGGAATAAAGCTGCCTGTGATTTCGGGATAGCTCCAGGTATGGTTGGAGAGTCCTTTGGCGACACGGGCGGCAATACGACCGGGATTGTTTTCGTCGTAGTATTCCAACGGAAGGGTGAGAATTTTTTCCAAGGCTTTTTGGGCATGGTCACGTCGGGCTCGAAAGGCGGTATCCCACTGGAACCAAGGGCCAATCCAGGGTTGGATAGGGGCGCGTCCGATCGACACGAGGGCGACGAGTCCGGCAATGATGCCCAGCGAGACGGTGGGAGTGACGGTAATGCCTGACAGGTTTGCGACGGCACTGATCAATTGTTGTAAGGGAACATCGATCGCTTGTCCGGATAAAAGGTTAAGAATTTGACCGATGGCGTAGGGGACAAACAGATCGATGATTTCAAACAGGCCCATTCCGACGATGCTGAACAATGCGATGTTACGGTAGCGTCGGAAGTAGTAGATGATGTCTAGGAATTTGGCTTGAGAACGTTGAGTTAGCTGTTTCATAACGCCTCCTCGGATTGAGGAAGGTGTGTAATACATAGAGTTACACATACTACAGCATGAAGTCTGGGTTTGGCAAGTCAATTTGGCAACACTGGGGAAAACTGCTAGGGCTGGAGGGGAAGGTTGGGGCAGCAGGAAATTCCACTACCAGAGAAAGGTTAATATTTTTTGAGTTCTTGAGGGTTGACTGAATCTGGGTTTGTTCGTAGTCTTGTTTTTCATAGCGGTGCCATGGACATCCTTCTTTCACGAGATGGTTTGGCATGAAGCATGGGGCCGCTGGGTTCCCGGAAATTTAGGGCACTACCCTTTGTTGCAGGCACAACTCAGGGTAGCTATTCCCCCGCGCTGGTGAAGCAGCAAGGAGGCTTGATGAGGATTTTAGCATCTGACCGAGCCACTCTTGTTTGTGATGTCAAACGGGGTGGCTCTAAATTTTTGGGCTTTCTTCCGCTCTCATCCCTGGCCCTTCTCCTGCGGGAAAAGGGGATAGAGTCTATTCGGGATGAGATTCACTTCAACAAGGAGAAGCTCAATATGTGTTTTACAGGTTCTAGCGATCGCGGCGATCGCTCGATCGAACGTTTTCAGCCATACTATCGGTTACAACTTTTCGGCACGAAGGAAACGGTAGAGTCAATCATTAACCGATTGCATTCGATCGGCTTTGTGGATCGGGTGTATTGGGGGAAACCCATGCCTGTACCGGGTGTGGAAGGGGAATGGGTGAGCGTGTTGCAGCGGCGTTGGTAAAGGCTGAAGTGTAGGTGTCCCGCAGGTTTGCTTGTCTTGTAGTCTGTGGGCACCTTGACTAGGGCGATCGGGGTTTTAGTGAAAGCAGCGATCGGGGTAGTTGAGAGCGATCGTGTTATTTTCTCACTCATCTGTGTGATGCAAAGTTCGATCGGCTTTTCAGATTGTTTAGTGGGCAGTCATTTCGAGACAAAAATCTAGAAAGACTTTATCATTGGCCTAGTGTGACCGATCGTCGCACCTGACTGGCAATGCTAAACTGGTTTCAGCAAAGTCAACTCGTAGCAGGTGAACTTTGCGTTCTACAGATGTGGATCATCTGTTTGGAAGCCCATGACTAATTTATGCCGTAAGTTGTGAAGTTGAGTAATCTAGCTGTTTAATGACCGCCATCGGTCTTAATACTTCAATAATTGATGAAATTTTCCTTGCTGCATCCCTTCTGGATAAAGCCGCAACCAATCAACTGATCTTTAAAGGCGGAAATGCAAATAAGTTATCGATTGTTCCTTCCACTTACCTTGGGCACTCTGTTCCTAATCGCGCTACCTAATAGCATAAAAGCTCAATCGCAGCACCCTACTAGCACTAGCCCACAAGGTGGCAGGGTGCCACCTATGAATAAGCCAGACTCTTCACCACGTAACTCTTCACCTATATCAGACGATGAACGCATTCTAGGTTTGAGAATGCAGCTTAAAAGCCCAAAGCCTGATCTGCGTATTCAAGCCGTGGAACGTTTGGGTGAAATGGGAGAGACGGCTAAGGTAGCAGTACCAGATCTTTTACTATTGCTTCAGGATGTGAACTTAGATGTCCAGATTACTGCAATTAAAACCCTGAGTGAAATGAAATCTCAGGCTACTATTATCGAACCTCATCTAATAAGTCTCTTAAAGCACACGCATCCAGATCTGCGTGGCTATGCAGCAAGAAGCCTGGGCGCATTAGCTGACTCTAGGAGAAACGATATTGCCAGGAAAAAAGATATCGTTTTCCACTTGTCTAAGCTGTTAGACGATCGATATCTGTATGTGCGCGTAGAAGCATTAAGTGCACTGAGATCAATGGGAGATGATGCTCAAACTATCATCCCTCAACTATTGCCACTATTCAAATCTCCAAGTACCAGTGTGCGCTTTGCTGCGATTGGAACCCTACGCGGTATTGGTCAGTCGGATCGGTTTCTGACTGTGGAGCTTTTGCCGCTACTTAAAGATGCCGATCCAATGGTTCGTTTAGCGACACTTGATACAATTGGAAGTACACCTAAATCAATACCTTATTTTTTGCCACACATTACGCCCTTACTGAAAGACCCGGTGCCAGAAATACGTGCTGCGACAATAGAAGCACTAGTCGAGATGAGAAATCCAAATGCAATCTCAGTTCGCGATGTGTTGCCTCTTTTATTTGACTCAAATTCATCTGTTTCGGTTAGAGCAGGCAAAATGATAATGAGTCTTAAGTTAGAAGATTCGCCTGAATTTAGAACTGAAATTCAGAAAGTTAATAGAGACTTAGAAGCTATTAGTAAGTTACCTGCTGAAAAAGCAATTGCTGAGATTAGATCACGGTTAAAAAATTCTGATTCACTCATTCAAGCTAGTGCTCGCATTGCATTATTCAATCTTGGACGTACAGCTAAAGTTACTCCTTCCCAGATAAGCACACTATTAAATGCGGTGGACCCAAGTGTTTGGACAAGATCTAATGAAAGTTAAGCTCTAAGTGTAACGTGAGCTCAGCTAGCTCATAGATCAAAAGAGATCGATCTAACCAATGCTTCAGTTAATCAAACTCATTGT
>NZ_JACJRC010000032.1 GCF_014697025.1 Alkalinema sp. FACHB-956
TTGGCGGGTTGGATTGGCAACTGCAGGGAGTCGGCTCATCGTCAACGCTTGAATGCAACACATTTACAATAAAAAATGTCGGAACCTGCCTTTGCCTCTCTTTAGATTCTCTTTAGAACTCAGCTCTAAGAAGAATGCTCTTTGCTCTAATCCTATCCTATGGATAGAATCTGCCACTGTTTTTTCGACTAATACAATTTCATTTAGTGTCGATGCTGATTGAGCTTGAACTTTAGACGGATCGTGAATAACATATGCACTTAAAAGAATGAGAATGCTGCTTCGTAGGAAATTAGCGCTAAATTTGCTGACGTTCATTCTCAACCCACAAAAAGATAAGGAACTCTTTCTTATCAAGTAAGACAAGAAAAATATACGCGAAATGCAATATTTTTTCACATGTTCACTTGTAAAGGAACGTTCTGGATCAACGGCTCCGAAGCCACGTTATGCTGCTTATAGATCAATCCTACGAGTCCGCTGCATCCGGGTTGTTGTACTGCTAGCAAGTACAGGTCAACTAGCTGTGGCTTGCACCACCTCGCTCAACGCTTCATCAATCACGGTATCGCTCACACCTCGCCGCTTCAAACTCGCAATCAAAGCACTCACCGTCTCACCTTCAAAGCGCTCCAAATCAGCACGTAATCCCTGGCCGATGTATGCCCGAACCAACGGCTGATAACCGGAAAATCCTAACAATGGCGCAATTCGCTTCAAATCCTCAACCACATCTTCCGGCATCCGAATCGTCACGCTCGTCATGGGCCGATTCTTATCTAATCGCTTCTTTAACGCTTCAACTTTCATATTCTTTCCTCTCTTGTCGCGTTGCTGTCCGCGCCGAAATAATCCGAATGCAGTCACCTTCCTGCTCAATATGGACGACATAGAGCAAGTTATAGCGAGTATCCAAGCCAATTACTGCATCTCTTGCTTCATCATTGCGACTCGCATCAACTAAAACTAGGAATGGATCGAAAAACGCCTCAGCTGCCTGCTGAAAGGTAATCCCATCATGATTGACCGGATTAAATCCGCGCCTTCTCTACATTCCAGATAAACGTAATGCCATTCAGCACAAAGTAAACGTCCATGCTCATCATTCTAAGCAAGACGTATGTACAGTGTCAATACGCATTCGCGGAAATCGACAATTCTTAACTTGCTGCCACAACCTGGAACGAAGCGGTACAACGTTCCGGTTGAGCGGCAGCAGATTAACCTAAACGATAGACACGAAGACTCTCAACTGTCCGCTCCAAGCGATTATGTTATGCCATTCAGACAGTATAGTAAAAGATGCTCCTCGAAATGCAATGGATGTACCATAATTCAGTCATCTGATGAATTGTCAGAAGACGAAGATGAACGCAATATACCTAGTAAGAACGAGATTCCGATAGCTTGGAGAAGAGAAATTTTTGATAATCCAAACAAATCTGGTATGAGCCAGTTCCACAAAAGAACAATCAATACAGAGTTAATGACTGCCCAAACGATAGCACTAATCAGTATTGTTAAGCAGCCACTACCGCAACCAATATTAAAAAAATTGCTCGAACTATTCATGAGAAATATTTCCCCATTTACTTAGCTCTATCTGGAACCGAAAGCTTACTTACTTGAAAGCAATAGTCTTGCTAACAAAAATAAGCCAACTGCTTGCAACCAAGATATTTGCTTCAATCCGAATAGAGTAGGCATAAGTGAATTCCATAGGAAGACTGTTAATGGACTGACCAAAATAGCCATAAACACTAACAACGGAATGCTGATTAAGAGAGCTATCGCAGTAGCAGAGACATACCATCGCCAGTATGACAATCCTGATTGTTGCGGGAAGGGAGAAGGATCCATGTACACCTCGTAGTAAGGCTTAAAGCTACTTCATAATGGTCTATCTGCTAGAAAAACTCAACCATACGTAAAACCTAACACTTCTTTACAATAATCTGGATGTCAGCTAGCGTACTTCCGGATTTTTTCCAATCCATAATTTAAGCCGCATAACGCAAAGTTCACCTGCTGTGGGTTGATTTTGCTGAAAACAGTTTAGCATTGCCAGTCAGGTGCGACGACGGGTTAGGCTGGGCTAATGAGGAAGTTTTTCTAAAGATTTAATTCAGAACGACTGCCCACGAAACTATTTGGAAAGCCGATCGAACTTTGTATCACACAAATGAGGGAGGAAATGAACGATCACTCTCAACTACCACGATCGCTGCTTTCGCAGACGGGTTTCTGGGCCAATGAGCTGATCGCTTTTGCAACACCCCGTGAGGTGCCTACAGTCTGCCAGATGAACAAACTTGTAGGGCACCTCAGCTTCATCGTTACCGTTATCGCAGCCGTTCGCGGCTGAGGATGCTGATGTATTGTCCGTCCGAATGCACGATCTTCATCGGTTGACTCCAATGAATCCTGTCTGCGATTCGATGGGCATGGAATTGATTAATTGTGTCCTGCACGAACTCCTTGTGACCGATTAAGTGGATCTGTAAGCGTTGTTTCTCAGGTTGAACTGTGCGATCGCTCCGATCGCTAGAACCGTTTGCCATAATGTGAGCTTCTCCTGTTTGTAGTGAATCTCATCCCTACTGCAATCTTGCTCCCTTCGCCTGCGTGTGGGAGAAGGGCCGGGAATGAGGGCGAAGAAAGCCCAAAAATTTAGAGCCACCCCGTTTGACATCACAAACAAGAGTGGCTCGATCGAATGTTAAAATTCTCAACAAGCCTCCTTGCTGGCGCTACAGCGAGGGGGAATAGCTACCCGGAGTTGCTCCAACAACAAAGGGTAGTGCCCTAAATTTTCAGGATCCCAGCGGCCCCGCGCTTCATACCGTACCGTCAATCGTAAGCCCAACTGAAAGAAGGATGTCCACGGAACCGCTATGAAAAGCTAGATTACGAATAAAGCAAGCCCCTGTCAATCCGTATTTACAAAACCATTACAGGTAACATTTGCTACCTACCCAGCCCCACTAGCGCCCCAGCCGATTCGGAATCCCCTCACAGCCCCCCGGCACCGTCGCCCGCGTCTTCGAGCCGCCCCAAGAACACACATAAATCCGCTGATCCTCCGACATATCCTCCACATTCGTAAAATCAGCATTCTCCACCACAGCCCCCGTTTGCGCCCCCGTCTTATAATCCGGCGGTTCCGTACGGCTGCGCGGCGTCGCCGTTTCCAGCTTGCCGTAGAACAACCGCGCGCTATTAATATCCGCCGCTTCCAAATTCGCACCCACCAAAATCGTCCGCGCCAAATTCGCCTTCACCAACTCACAATTGCGCAAATCCGCCCGAATCAAATTGGCATCACTCAAATCCACCCAGCGCAAATCCGTATTCTTCAAATCCGCCCCCGCCAACATCACCCCCAAATCAATCACCCGCACCCCATGCAGCCGATCCTCCGCATAGCCGCCCTGCCCATCCAAAATCGGACGCCCCAACCGCTGATCTCGCTTCAACGGCGACAGCAACCGCGCCCGTGACAAAAACCGCAAAATCTTCGCCTTCCCCAACGCATCCACACTGCTGAAGATCGACGCCGTACGCCCCTCCGCGATCGCCCGTTCCTGGGGCCAATCCTCCAGCAACCCCTCTTCATCCAACACCAAATCCGAAATCCCTTGGAAATAGGTATCGATCGTTTGTTGCTGCGTAATGTTATTTTGCTGAATCGTCAGATCCTTCGAAATCACATACTGCCGCCAAGCGATATACACCGCCAACACCGCAATCAAAATCTGACCCAACGCCCCAAACACTTCTCCCAACGCCCCGATCGCATCCCAGTTCGCATCCGCCAACTGCTCCGACAACCACCGACTCGCCCCAATCACACTCAACAAACCCAACAATCCCAAACCCAGCCCAAAGGATGCTAAAAGAATCGCACCATCCTTCGTCGTAAACAGATCCTCCACCGCTGGCTGAATCGTTGGATAAAAAACTTGTAACGATAACCCCAACGCTACCAATGATCCAATCAGAAGTAGCCAAGTATTGCCTAGAAAAAATCCAATTAAAATAATCGCGATCGCAATGAGCGTTAGCGCCGCAGCGGCATTCACCTTAGGCCCAGAGTCCACCGATCGCGAGACAGGAACGATCGACTGAGATGCCGTGGACGTTTCCAAATTCGGCTTAGCGGGAGGTTTAGGATCAACAGTCATACCAACAAGAATGACGAACTAGCAGGTCAAACAGGCTAGCCCTATGGTACCCCAAGCCTCCCAAGTTGCACCGAATTCCCACTCTTCCTGCCTTCACCCCTCCCACGCTCCTACCCGCCCACCTCCCTCAATCACAGATTCGAGTGGCCAAGTCGCCCCATTTCTGGTACCTTAGCCCATGGCCTGACCAATGGCTCAACCCTCCGGTCTGCTTGCGCTCTTTACCCCCAATGCCCCACCTATGGAACCGAGCACTGACTTCCTCACCGTTGAAGAATGCGCCCTCGTGGATGCCGCTCTGTTGACCTCACGGGACAAGTTCACCACCCGCGTCGCCATCTACGCCCTACGATCGCTCAAACAAATCGCCAACACCAAAACCTGTACGATCGCCGAACTCTCTCCCCAGGACATCGCCCACTGGATTGCCGCCGACCCCAGTTTGCAATCCAACGTGGACAGCAATTTCAAAACCTTCTTTACCCAACTCGTGCTCTCTTCCCTCAAACCCCTCAACCAAGCCGCAGAATCCATTCCCGTTTCATTAGAAAACCTGTCGATCGAACAGCTAATCCACTGGTTCGAGCAACAGGCCAAACAAAAGTTGGAAAGTAACTAAGATCGGAGAAGCAATTAATTAGCAGGCTGTAGGTAGTGGTAGAGATTCGCGATCGTGGCTTCTGACGCAGTACTCAAGTTATCAGCCAATAAAGCCTTCAATCCTTTCTTGGAAGCTTGAGTTTCGATCGCTTGCATATAGGATTCACGCAACTCTGGAGCCAACTTCAGCTTCAGTTGATCCTTTAATGCAACAAAGTGAGACTTTTGCTTAAACGCCTCATACTGGACTTGCTCAGGAGGTACAGCCATTACATCAATCACCAAGGGTTCAGAATTTACAATCTCAGCACTAGCTGACAATTCTAAGGGCTGTAACTCAGATGGACTGAGCAGTTTGACTTCCTCAGCAGATAAACTCCGTGCCCAGTCTAGCTGCGTTTGCCAAAGGTCTAGTGCCACTAAATCATGATTACAAATGTGCAGGATTTCAGGAAATAAGAAATCCAACTCTGCTTCTGTTCCTACCAGATCCAGAGCACTCTGGGCGTTACGACGAATCGTAGCTTGCAACTCCTGTAAACGACTGCTGGCAGATTGGTGCTCTCCTTGCAGTTGGTAAGTCATGATGATGGCTTGCTGGATCGCCCAAACACAGGCACGGCGGCGAATATACCCCGCAGCACAAACATTCTGTAAAAGATGGGGGTTCTCATAATCTGCAAGAGCCTTGAACATCATATCCCGCGCAGAATTAATATCCGCATCGCGACGCATGGGATCTTCCACCATTAAAGCCACCTTAAGCCGATCGGTCGCTTGAACAAACAACGCATAGGCCCTCGATAAAATTGTGCGATGGGAACGAAATTCTACATCATCCGCTACCCGATCGATGTGGGCAATGATTTCTGCTCCCTGATCTGCCAAGCTTTTCTTCAGGTCAATAAATCCATCCTTAACTTCGGCCCGAAGCTGTTTGACATCTTCCCGGAGCTTTAAGGTTTGGTGTAAATTGACTGCGGAGATGGCAATATTCGCCACCACACCCACACCAATAAATGCTGTTGTTGCTTGCAACACCCCAACCGACTGCGTAAGAGCCGTAACCCCCTGCAAAATTTGGCGACTACATTGCAGAATCTCCTCTCCCTGCTTCTTAATTTGATGGTTTTGATAGATAGTTACACTTCCAGTAACTAGTCCTGAAATAACTTGTGTAGTTATCACTGCGGGATGCAATGAAATTACAGACATTGGATTGATAGGAAATTTGGGAAGTTCATCCAGTTTATAAGCAATTCCGATAGCATGGGCAACAAATTTGCGGGTTTTAGGATCTACTGCAATGGGTAAAATTTGCCCCATCTTTGAAACCAGTGGAACCAACTGACCAGAATTGATGAGGGCTTGGATAGCAGGAGCAAACTCAAATAGAACACTCATGGGATACACCTTCAAGTAATTGATTGATAACTGCAACAAGAACAGGCCAATAAATAAATAGCAGAAAACTAGTCAAGAGACTCCCGCAGTAGGGACAAATCCCGCTGACATTCCTGATAAACTTCAAGCTGCAAAGCAGCTTGCTCTGGGGTCAGGCGTTGCTTTTGCTCCCAATCTTCCAGTAGTGAGTTGAGTAAGTACAAATAATCCTCAGTGATCCGTTGCATTGATGTAAGCCTCTGTTGAAACAGGTGCTCTACCAAGGTGGATATTGACTGTCTCATACGATCGATATTTTCAGTAGTAGCAAGCTGTTGAAAACCTGCATTCAGAACGTCTTTTTTGATAGTTTCGAAATCCGGTGGTGCAAAGAAGCCTAAGGTGCCTCCGATCGCGGTACCAAGTGCCGCTCCAGCCGCCGCAATTCCTGCGATCGCTGCTCCCGACAGAACAATGGGGAAAAACGCAATTGAACTCACGGCAAAAGCTAGCCCTCCTACAACAACTCCACCAGCCCCTAGGCCAACACCACTACCAATTCCCGTATTCCACATCGTTTCCCAATCATCTGCATCCATTTTCTTGTGTAGCTTAAGCTGCGGAAAAATCTTTTGGACTTCTAAATTTAATTGATTCTCTAGGTAGGAGCCAATTTCACCATCAATCGCTGCTAAGTTATCTTGAAACTCCACAAGCATTTGATGAATCCCATAGTCAAAATCCTTCAAGACCGGAAGCAAATTTCTCTGCAGTGCTTCCTTTTCCGTCCATTCTTGGAGCGTTGTATTAGTATCATCTTGGAACTTAGCTAGAAATGCCTGTTGAATTTTGCCTTTCTCAGTATGCTGCGTTGACCATTCTTTCGAACACTGTTGAAGAGTGTCTTGAAATTGAGCATCCAAAAAGCAGCTTAATCGTCCCAGGATATTTTGCTGTTGTTCCGCTTGTGTTCTGGTAATGTCAATTTCCAGTTTGCTCACATATCCCACCGCTTGACCTATCTGCTCAATAATTTTCTGTTTATTGGCCGCCGAAATTATGATCTCTCCTTCAATCACTTTCCTATGCTCTTGAATTTCCTCTTCAATTTGCTGAAGTAATCCATACAAAGGCGAAACAATTTTTTTGAGTTTAACTGTACCCCTTTCTTCGGTTAGAAACGCTTGGAGCAATCGAGAAAAGTTTTGCAGTCCCTGGACATACGGATCACCCATTTCACCTTTGATGATGGCATCTAAAGCTGCTTGCGCAGAGATGAAATGTAAGCGTTCCGGTTGACTCAGAATCGGATTCTCACCGAGAAGAAACCGCTCAAACAATTGCTGTACCTGTTGCCGATCTTGTTGACGCCGCAACAGATCCATAAAGTTCACTAGGACAAATAAATTATTAACAGGTTGCGCTGTTTGGCCGTAATTTAAGCATTTTCTCACATCTAGTAATAGCTCGCGTTCCCCTTGGGTTAGAGGCCGTTGAGCATTCACCAGAAAAATCACTGCATCCACATTGTCGAGCAGTTGCTGGGTTAATCGACTCCGTTCTGGATGCTCATTTAAACCGGGGGAATCCACTAACTCCACGCCCTGTTTGCATAGCGTTAATTGAGGATGTTCCAATACCAACTCGAAGAGATCTGCATTCGCTAATGCATCCTCGCGATTTCCCAAAGCGGCATCCTCAGAAAGCGCTGCTTTTTCCTGGTACTGGTCAAAGGGCATTTCTTCCTCTCGCCCATCCCGATAACGACCAATCACTTGGATTTGCGGCCCATACCGTAAGACCGTAACCGTACCACTACAGGGAATCGCCCGTACAGGCTGAATTTCCTCGCCGAGCAAGGCATTGAGTAACGTGGATTTGCCTTGGCTAAATTCACCGACGATCGCCACTCGGAAGATTGCAGAATTCAAATTTTGCTGCACTGTAGCAATATCTTCGTAAATCGATTTTGGCAAACTGAGATGCTCATCATACTTGTTAAGGAGCAACTCCAGATTTCCAACCACTTGTTTGAGGCTGTGCTGACGAGTTTGAAACTTCTCCAGATCACTATAATCAGTTGTTATCTTAGAATTAATTGCTGGACTGTCTACTGAGGTCTTGGATTGGGTCGCTTCTGTTAACAGTCGATCGGAAATTCGTTCTGCGGCTCGACAAAAGACCGGATCCAACGCCCGAAATCTTGCTGGATCAAGCTGAAGTAGAACCTCCAGCACCAAGTCTGGGTCAGCCGTCATATCTGTAGCCAAAGTAGCTTTAATGGTATGAGTTAACGTAAGGTCAATCTCAGATTGCTGGGCTATTTGCACCAAATAGTCTTCTTCTGCGGCATCAATCGTCCCATCTGCCATTGCCAATTCATACCCCAAAGACAACAGCAATAGGATCTCTGACTCTGATAGCTCCTGGGTGAAAATCCTCAGGGCTTGTAGCTTATGATGCAATTGATGGGCTATCACACCCTTCAACATTAGTTGTAATAAATTGTATAGAGAGCTACTTTTAGGAATAAATTCGTTCAAAATAGCAACTAGACGTTTCTTTTCTGCTTCCGTAACCTGTCGATCTGCAAAGGCTACTCCAACCAATAACGTAGACAACGCACTAACAAAGACCACTAACTTAGAAACCTGGGCTGGAGAAATTTCTTGGTTAGTCAGTTGACTCAGTAACTTCGCAATGGTAGTCCGATCGGTCACAGGAGCAGCAGCAATCATAGAAGAACCCACACAAGTCAAAACTTAGGGTATTTTGCCCATTCTGGTTCTCAGTATTGACAGGTTCAAAGAAAAAATCTCCCTACGCCTCCCTGGGTTTTAGCTCTTTTCAAAATTGAGTGTAGGCAATCAAAACCCATTCTCTATCGTAACGGTTGCGAATTTCTTCTAAAGTGAGAATTCCAGTTGCCATGGGTTTGGCTAACTCAGCATCCTAATTGTAGAAAACTGTTCTAGAGGGTTTAGGCATCTTCACCCAAGCAAGAGAGTCAATATCCTTGCTATGATCCATTTAGAGATGATCAAGATCGTAAGAGGATCGTAAATTGTATTCTTTGAGTAGCTTGCAACCATCTGGCAAGCATTGTCTATGTTTAACCATAACCTATGCCCCAGCCTCAACGACTTGTTTTAATCGGGGGTGGCCATAGCCACGCGATCGCCCTGCGGTTGTGGGGGATGCAACCCTTACCCCATGTGCAAGTCACGCTCATCAGCGATGTCACCGAAGCCCCCTATTCCGGCATGTTACCAGGACATCTTGCTGGATTCTATCGCCACCAGGATTGCCATATTGATTTACGATCACTCGCAACATTTGCCAACGCAACATTAATTTTAGATTCTGCGATCGGTATTGATAGCAATCAACAAAAAGTAATCTGCCAAAATCACGATCCCATTGCCTTTGATATTCTCTCCATTGACATCGGCAGCACTCCCCAGATTCCCCATGAACCTAATTCGTTCATTATTCCTGCCAAACCCGTTCCGCAGTTTCTCACCTGGTGGAAACAGCTTTGCGATCGTATTCAACAAACCTCTCACCCAACCATCACCCTCAGCATCATCGGCGGTGGTGTGGGTGGGGTAGAACTCGCCCTCAACCTACAAGCCCGCCTCGCCCAACTGATGGATCCTACACAAATTCAGATCCACCTCTTCCATCGCAGCCCCGACCTTCTACCCCAGCAAGCCCCTTGGGTGCAACACTATCTCCAGCAGCAACTGCAAGCACGCCAGATCCAGCTTTACCTCAACGAAACCGTCACCGCCGCGATCGCCCCAACCGTCCACTGCGCCTCCGGTTTGACCGTGACCTGTGATGCCAGCCTCTGGGTCACCCAAGCCACCGCCCCAGCATGGCTCCGCACAACGGGATTGGCACTGGACGATCGGGGATTTATTGCCGTCAATGCAGCCCTGCAATCCCCATCCCATCCCCACATTTTCGCAGCGGGCGATATTGCTACTCTGATCGATCGGCCCTGCCCCAAGGCGGGCGTCTTTGCCGTGCGCCAGGGCCCCCCGTTATTCCAGAACCTACGCCACGCCCTGCAAGGTCAGCCCCTCCAGGCGTATCACCCCCAACGACGTTACCTGAGCCTGATTGGCACGGGCGATCGATCAGCGGTGGCCACCTGGGGCCGTTGGGGCTGGGCATCGCCGTTGTGCTGGTGGTGGAAGGATTGGATCGATCGACGCTTCATGCGACAATTTCAGACACTGAAAAATCCCCTCTCCGCAGAAATTCCTACACCCAGCGAACGACCCTGAGCTAGGGTTAAGGCATCGAATTCACCCTAGCAACCATGCAACTACAACTTTTAGACGATCGCCTGGAAATCCATCTAACGGGCTGGGAACGCCTCTGGGCCTTCCATTTCTCTACCCCGATCACGATTCCTCTCAGCCATATCACCCAAGCCTCCACCGAGCCCCCAGCCAGTAGTTGGAAAGAACTTCGGGCTCCCGGTAGCTTTTTGCCAGGGGTGATCAAAGCCGGAACCTACTACACCCCTCGGGGCCGCGAATTTTGGTATGTGACCCGCTCGACCGACTACTTAACCCTGGAATTGACGGTTGAACCCTTTCAACGAATCGTACTCAATGTCGATCGGAGTGTTCCTTGGGCTGATAGGATTAACCATCAGAGAGCGAGATTGCAATCCTAATCCCAATGGCGCAACCGTCTAATCTCCTATTGAAACTGGCTAGACAACTGTTTCCTGATGGTGTAGAACGTGATCAATTTGTCGATGCATTAGTGCATCCCAAAGCGTTTCATCCCTGTATCCTCTGGTGCCAGCCCCAGGCAGAAAGTTTTACCACCCTGCCCCCCCTGGAATGGCAACCTCAGTTTGTCGATCGGCTGCAATTAGGACAACAACCTGGCAAACACCCACTGCACGATCAAGGGGCTTTTTACTGTTTAGATTTTTCCTCGGTTTTTGCCGCATCGGTGTTGCTGGCCATTGCGCCCACTGTTGCTAAGTGCAAATTAGTCTTTGACATGTGCGCCTCTCCCGGCGGCAAAAGCGTGTTTGCGTGGCAAGCCTTGCACCCCGAATTACTCCTGGCCAACGAGGTCATCGGTAAACGCACAGGCGCACTCATTTCCAACTTCCGGCGTTGTCATATTAGCCCCTCTGCGGTGATGAGCGTGGATTCGCAAATTCTGGCAGAGGTGATTCCTGCGATCGCCAATGTCGTCTTAGTCGATGCGCCCTGTAGTGGTCAGTCTCTCCTGGCTAAGGGCATTCCCAATCCGGGCTGCTTCCATCCGGTGAACGTAAATAAAAATGCCAATCGCCAAAAGCGGATTCTAGCCAATTCCGCCCACCTTGTTGCCTCCCAAGGCTATTTAGTGTACATGACCTGCACCTACGCCCCCGAGGAAAACGAGCGCGTTATCGAATGGCTCCTAGACCGCTTTCCAGACTTCCAAGCCGTTGAAGTAGACCATTTACACCCCTACCGATCGCACCTCACCGATCTGCCTTGTTATCGAATTTTTCCCCACGATCGTCTGGGTGCAGGAGCTTTCACCACCCTTTTACAAAATACATCCGGTACCGCCTCAAGACCATTACCTGAAGCATTTCTCAATCAACCTCGTATTACAGTCATTTAATATTGGTCATTGAATATCATAGTGATGAGCGATCTGTTGCAAATTCAAATGATTCAATTCCAACCCTGCTACCCACCGCTTGGCTAATCCCATTCGCCCGCCCGTCGATCGAGTTTCATCCAAGCAATACATTTCTGCATTTCGCGGTTCATTGTTGACCGATCGGCTTGATAGCGCCGCCCATGCCCCGGCAACACCCACTCAAAGGCGTAGGTGGCCAACCGTTCCATCGATCGAATCTGTGCCTCCCAGGAATACCAACAGACTTCCCGAAACCCCACCAATTGATTCTGCTTCGGCGACCAAGCTAGATGATCGCCACTGAAAAGAATCCGATCGTCGTAGAGTAGAACTGTGTGACCTTCCGTGTGCCCCGGAACCGGAATGATGCGCACATCCGGGGCGAGTTCGTAGGGTTCCGAACCCGTCAGTTGCATTTCCACCGTTTCCGTCTTTGGGGTGATTTCATCACGATGGAGAATGCGATCGCACTGAAAATGATCCCGAAATTTTTGGTGATCGGCCACATCGTCCCGATGGGTGAGATAGAGATATCGAATGCCGCCCAGTTTTTCCAACTGCTTGACCAATGGGGGTGCAAACCGGGGAGAGTCTACTAAAATATTGCCTTCCGATTGCACAATTAGATAACTTGCGGCCCCAAAGGAACTTTCAGCATGGTAGCCGCAATGGTAAACATGATCGACAATGGGAATGGGAATACTGGAATGAACGGATTGGATATCCTGCGGTTTCTCCACTGTGCCGATCGAAGCCGTGGGACAGGACAGCAAGGCTTGCATGGCAGCAAGACGATCACCATCTGACTGCGGTTGGTGATAGACCGCCGATTGCCGATTCTCCCGAGTAAAGACCGTCGGAGCCATCCAGCGACAGGTATCGCAATCAATGCAAGACTGATCGACATAAAATTCACCCGCAACATTTTCCGATCGCCGATGGGTTAGGTGTGCCATCGTAGTCAGACCTCCTAAAGCGTCAGGGAACCATCCTGCCCCATTCTATCGATTTCAGACCCAGATGACGGCAAACCCATCCCCGAAGGGGGGCAATCCTCACCCGCCGTGCTCTATGGAGATCGGGCAGAACCCCCTATCATGCTGTTACAGCGGTTTTGTTACAGAGTATTTCACAGAACATTTCGCAGAATATTTCACAGAATATTTCACAGAATATTTCACAGAGTATTTCGGAGTTCTCCCCATGCCACAGCTTGTTCCCCCCAGCCCCCGTTGGCGGAAGTTTCTGCTGAAAGCGGCAGCAGTCGTAACCACTGAAGTAGTTCTAAATGCAGTGGGTTTAGACACGTTAGCGAACTACGTTGAATTTTTAGAAAATCATAGTTCCACTGTCAGTACGATCGCTGAAACGGTTTCTAATTGGATTACTTTTGTATAGAAGGCTTGCATTTTATCCAGTTAAATTTTTGTTGATCATTTTTTGAAGATAAATGTTTTAGAACTCTTTTTTAGCCATCTGTGTTAGCGATCTATGTTAGCAATCTTTAGCATGGGTCATTTCAAACAACTCATTATCTGACATTCGAGCCAATGATCTAGAAGTTGTACTCGACCATTTGGCTTATTTGATTAAGGAGTGTAAGGAGGTTGGACGACTTCATTATCGGTGTATTAGAGTGTGGGAAAGATCTCTGGTATCCCGGCTAGGACAGTATGACTTCATCCAACCTGTCATCCACACCTTTAGACCGAAGTCAGCAATTGGAGCGATCGCTCCGCCTGGTCAGAGTATGCCACCATACGCTAGTTCATGCCAAGGAAGAACAGGAACTTTTGCACACCCTGTGTCAGCTCATTGTGGACGTGGGGGGATATTCGTCAGCTTGGGTGAGTTCTCCTGATCAGGATGCCGAAGCCATCCACCAGACCTTAAGCAATGCGGGCGATCGATCAGACCCACTTCAACGAGCCGCGATCGCACTACCGCTAATCTACGACAATCAGTGCTTTGGCACCCTGCATATTGCCGCAATTGATGTCACTGACATCATTGATGTAGCTGACGTAACTGACGTAATTGAGGCCGCACAGATTGCCCCCTTCCCGCCGGAAGAGCTTGAGATCCTCACTGAGTTGGCCGATCACTTGAGCTATGGCATTCACACATTACGGCAAACCCAAAAACACCAAGATCTCCAAACAGCACTGGAATCACAAATCAAACTCGATCGCCTAATTAACCACCTCACCAGTAGCCTGATTCAAGCATCGCCCCAAGCCATTGATCAATGCATTAACCAAGCGTTGCGAGCAATTGGCGAATTTGCACAAGTCGATCACAGCTATATTTTTCACTATTCCGACGACCATCTCACCCACAGTATGACCCACGAATGGGTCGCCGACGGCATTCCCTCTCAGATTCACCATACCCAAAACTTTCCCCTGGCCCAGTTGCCCTGGAGTACAAAACGCCTGCAGAACGGAGAAATTGTCCATATCAGCAGCGTTGCCAACCTAGGCCCCGACGCTGATCGCGATCACCAAACCTTTCAGCGCTTTGGTATTCAATCTGCTCTTGCCCTGCCTCTCCGTACTCGGAACCAAATCATTGGCCTCGTGGGGTTCATTTCCTTTCACCAAGAGCTGCTTTGGCCAGAAGATCATATCCATCTCCTGCGCAGTTTTGCCGATGTATTAGCCAATGCCCTCCAACGACAACGAGCAGAATGCCAATTACAGGAGAGTGAGCAACGCTATGCATCCTTAGCAGCGGCGGCCCCCGTCGGCATTTTCCGAACCAATGGCAGCGGCCACTGCATTTATGTCAACGATCGCTGGAGCCAAATGACGGGCTTATCCCGAGAAGACGCGCTGGGTGACGGTTGGATGGCTTGCTTACACCCCGACGATCGGGCACAGGTGATCCAAACCTGGCAGCAGCAACTCCAACACAAAATCCCCTCTAGCACAGAATATCGACTACAACACACCAACGGTCAAACCCTTTGGGTCTTTTGCCAAGCCGTTGCCGAATATGACACCAGTGGTCAGATTAGCGGTTATGTGGGCACCATAACTGACTTAACCGATCGTAAACAGGCAGAACTGTCCCTCCAACAAGCCACCCAAGCCCAGATTCACCTGCAATATCTTGCAGTGGTCATTGAGCAGGTGCCCATCTCCATTGCCCTGTTCGATCGCGACATGAACTACCTGGCCGCCAGCCAGCAATGGTTAACGGATTATAAGGTCGATCGACCCTCACTCATTGGTCACAACCATTACGAAATTTTCCCGGAAATTGGGGAGGATTGGAAAACGGTTCACCAGCGTTGCCTACAGGGAGAATTTGTCAGTCAACTAGAGGAGTGCTTCCAGCGGGTAGACGGCACCCTCCAATGGATTTCCTGGGATGCGCGCCCTTGGTTTACGCCCACTGGGGAAATTGGCGGGATTCTGCTATTTACCGTCGATATTTCAGAACTCAAACAACTAGAACAGCAGCGCCGCGAACAGGAAATCGAAGTATCCCTGGTGTTGCAAGGGGCAAAGGCAGGAACCTGGCGATGGGATCCGGTCAACTGTCATTCCATCTGGTCTGAGGAAAATTATGGCTTACTGGGGTATGCACCAGGGGATTGCGAAGCATCCTACGAAAATTGGTTAAATGCAGTCCACCCAGAGGATCGAGGTATCGCTGAAACCTGCATTCAAAAAGCACTAGAGCAAGGCAATGATTTTGCCTTTGAATATCGAGCCTTGCTCCCCGATGGTTCAGAACGGTGGCTGACCTGTCTGGGACAGGTTTTTTACAACGATCAGCTACAACCTAGCAGCCTGATTGGCATTCAGTTTGATATCAGCGATCGCAAACAAGCAGAACTCGCCCTACAACAACTGAATCAGGAACTAGAAACCCGCATCGCCCAACGCACCGCAGAACTCGAAGCAAGTGAAGAACGATTACGCCTTGCGCTGGAATCGGCCAATCAAGGCATGTACGATCTCAATCTCCAAACGGGAAAAGTCTGGGTTAACCCAGAATATGCCACGATGCTGGGCTACGATCCAGTCACGTTTGAAGAAACCAACGCCAATTGGGCTGATCGTCTCCATCCTGCCGATCGCGACTTGATTACACAGACCTACCACAACTACATCACCGGAACCATTCCAGAATACAAAGCAGAATTTCGTCAACGCACTCCTACAGGTAATTGGAAATGGATTCTCTCCCTCGGGAAAATTGTTGCCTGGGATGAACAGGGGAACCCTCTGCGCATGGTTGGCACCCACACCGATATCACCGATCGCAAACAAGCCGAAGAAGAACGCCTCAAATCAGCCCAACTACAACAGGAACTAAATCTTTTAGAAAGCCTTCTGGATACTGTCCTAGCAGGTTATTGGGACTGGGATATTGCCAATCATACGGAATACATGAGTCCTGGTTTAAAGAAAATGCTGGGCTACGAAAATGACGAACTAGCAAACGTTCCAGAAACTTGGCAAAATCTAATTTTTCAGGAAGATCTCCCCAAGGTTTTTGAGAGTTTTGAGCGCCACGTCCAAAGCCATGGAACCCTTCCCCACTACAACGAAGTGCGCTATCACCATAAAGATGGTTCGACGGTTTGGGTGATCTGTGCCGGACGAGTGATTGAGTGGGATGCCAGCGGACAGCCCTTACGCATGATTGGCTGCCATGTCGATATCACCGATCGTAAACGGGCAGAAGCCATTCTCCAAACCAGTGAGGAACGCCTACAACTCGCCCTAGAAGGATCGGGGGATGGATTGTGGGACTGGGATATTCCCAGCGGCGCAGTCTATCTCAGCCCTCGCTGGTTGGAAATGCTAGGCTACGGCGTCGGCGATCTCCCCGGCCATGTCCACACCTGGCAACAGCTCATCCATCCCGATGATGCTCCTTATGTTACGGCCACTCTGCAAGCCCATCTCAAAGATAGTTCGATTCCCTATGCCTTTGAGTACCGCATGAAGCATCGATCGGGGGAATGGCGCTGGATCGCGAACTATGGCAAAGTCGTCACCTATGATCTAGCCGGGAAGCCCCTACGCATGGTCGGGATCCATCGTGATATCACCGATCGCAAGCACGCAGAAGCTGCCCTCCAAGAAAGTGAAGCCCGTTTCCGATATTTAGCGGACTACGCACCCGTCCTGATGATAATGACCGATGCCGAGCAGCATTGCATCCACGTTAACAAACGCTGGCTTGAATTCACAGGTCGGACGTTAGAGCAAGAAATCAATCATGGCTGGATGAAAAGTATCCATCCCCACGATCGCGCTGTATGTTCAAAAACCTATACCATAGCCTTTCAAGCCCATCACCCCTTTGAATTAGAATTTCGTTTGCAGCGGGCTAATGGTGCCTATCGATGGTTCCTGACCACCGGCATTCCCCGATTTGATTCAAATGGTGTTTTGTTAGGCTACATTATCTCGGGCACTGACATCACTGGTCGTAAACGGGCAGAAGCTCAAGTTTTGCGCCTCAAAACCGCCCTGGAAAATGCCCTGGAAGGCATCTCTCAGCTGAACCTCGATGGCTACTATATTCAAGTTAACCAAGCATACGCTGCCATCTGTGGGTATGAGCCGGAAGAACTCATCGGCCAACCCTGGCAAGTAACCATCCATCCCGAGGATTTACATTCCTCAGAACAGGTTTACCAAACCATGCTGGAGCTGGGGAAGTCTGCAGCGGAGATTCGGGGAATTCGGCAAGATGGCTCGCAATTTTATAAAGAAGTTTCCCTCATCCTCGCTTGCGATGACCAAGGCAATGCGATCGGTCATTATTGCTTTATGAAAGATATTACAGCCCGCAAACAAGCGGAGGAACAGCTCAAACAAGTCAATATTGAACTTCAACGATCGAACCAAGAACTTGAGCAGTTTGCCTACATTGCTTCCCACGATCTGCAGGAACCCCTGCGCGCCATCATTGGCTATACCCAGCTCCTGGAAGACATTTATCACCAGTCTCATTCTGCCGAATCCCCGATCGCCGATCCCAAAACTCAGGAATACATGACATTTATTATCCAGGGGGCGAAGCGGATGAGAGCATTGATTCAAGATTTACTCGCCTATTCCCGGGCTGGTAGTCGTCCCCTAACCCCAAGCCTCACGGACTGCAATGCTGTGCTAATCGATGTGTTAAATAACTTAGCAATCGCGATCGCGGAATGTAAAGCCACTATCACGCACGATCCCTTACCGACGCTATTCATCGATCGCATCCAACTCGCCCAAATCTTCCAAAACTTAATTAGTAATGCAATTAAGTTTAATCAGGCAGACAACCCCCAAGTCCATATTTTTGTGAGGGAGTTTCCTGCCGATCCCACACGATCCGATCCCCACCGTCCGCCAGAGCACCATTGGCAATTTGCCGTCCAAGACAATGGGATCGGGATTAAACGCCAATACCTCGATCGCATTTTTGAAATCTTTCGCCGACTCCACAGTCAGCAGAAATTTCCCGGCACCGGCATTGGTCTAGCGATTTGCAAAAAAATTGTTGAACGCCACGGGGGAACCATTTGGGCAGAGTCAGAATTAGGCCAAGGAACAACTTTTTACTTTACAGTGTTAAATTTAAATTCCACAGGTTTCAGCCCCCAGTAATCCTTGGATAGATTATCCATTCCAGCATCCCTAGCTCCAGATCCTTACTTTACAAGTTTTCGCCATGTCCTCCAGCCAGCATCCCTCCATGGGGCGTCCGATCGAAATTCTACTCGTTGAAGATTCACCGAGTGATGCAAACCTGACAATCCGTAATCTAGAGAATGGGAAACTCAACAATCATATCCATTGGGTCGAAGACGGTGATTCTGCAATGGCCTACTTACACCAAGAGGGTGAGTACAGTCAGCGACCGCTCCCAGATATTATCTTGCTAGATTTAAACTTACCGGGTATGGATGGACGGGAAGTCCTGGAAGCCATTAAGACCGATCCACACCTGCGCCACATTCCAGTGGTCGTTTTAACGACTTCGGACAACGAAGTTGATATCTTAGCTGCTTACCAAATGAGTGCTAATTGCTACATTACCAAACCTGTAGACATTCATCAGTTTATTCAAGTCATCCGGTTAATTAACGATTTTTGGTTAACGATTGTCAAGCTCCCTAATCTACCGTGATAGATCTACCGCGATAGATCTCCCGTGACGGAATCTATCATGACCGTCGATCGTGAAAGCTGGACTATGAAGGCTCTACGATTGCAGCCTTGCAGCCAACAGATTGCCTCGCTAGGCAGACATGAGAATTGTTGTAGCAAAAAATTGATGATAAGCAAAGGAAATTATAGGGCACAATATTGAGTGGTTATGGTACTTAGTCTAGTCAAAATCATCTAAGTATATATAACTATTCACTACGGCGTCCTGTAATTCGCACTCTAATCAGCCATCCTAGTCAACAAATCAGTTGGATATATTGGACACTTGAATACCTGTAACACCCAATTTGCAATTAGGCAATCACTCTGATTGATTTGTAAAGTGAGTCGCAAAAATTGTAGGTTGTACCTATGAGAAATTTTGACCTGTCAAATACACTCAAAAAATCCCTGGAGATGCTGGGCTAGTCGCATTGAGCTAGTCACATTAGGCTAGTTACACTGGGCTATTTACTGGGCTCATTATACTGGGCTAGTGACGCTGAATTCAGTTGGACTGGGCTGCATCCAGTTTTCGTATTTGCATTCTGCGGCCAACAGGCTGATGAGTCAGGATGGAATAGATGATTTCATTCAAAACCAATCACCCCACTGAGAGTGATTGCCCAATCTAGCCCACAAATTAATGCAAGGCTTCGAATATCTGACGGAGTTTATATCACTCGTTTGAGTGGCAATTTATTGATTCAGGCTCTGGAATGACACAATCACACGCTATCAATATTCTTCTAGTTGAAGATAATCCAGCAGATGCCAGCCTTTTCCGTCGCGTATTTTGGAGGCTAGAGCAGGATACCTGGAAGTTAGTTGAAGTCCAAACCCTGGAAGACGCGATCGACACCTATTGCAACTACTCTAATCTCGTCCCAGGGCAGCGAACCTTTGATGTTGTGTTGCTAGATTTAGGGCTACCTGATGCAACTGGATTAGACACGCTCAAGCAATTTCGCATGGCCCTTCCCAACGCAGTGGTGATTGTTTTAACGGGATTAGATGATGAAACGATTGCATTACAAGCCGTTGGAGAAGGAGCCCAAGACTATCTCGTCAAGGATCAAGTCACGCCACAATGGTTACTCCGAACCATCCGGTTTGCGATCGAGCGCAATAACCTGTTGAGTCAACTTAAATACAGTGAAGAATGTACCCGCAATTCCCTAGAGCGGGAGCAAGAGTTAAATCACTTGAAATCCAGCTTTGTCGCGATGGTGTCCCATGAATTTCGGAACCCCCTAGGCGTCATCCGGAACGGCATGGAAATTGTCCGACAACTTTTGCCGGACACCCTGGAAAACAATGTGGAGAAATGGTTCAACCAAATTGAATCCGCTACGGAGCAACTCGTTTACCTGGTCAACGATGTTCTGCTGTTGAGCCAAGTGCAAGCCACGAGCTTAAGGTGTAATCCGGCTGTCGTAGATCTGGAGGATTTTTGTAGTGAAATTATAGAAACCATCTCCCAAAGCTTAGACGATCGCCTGCACTCGATTTGGTTTGACATCACGGGCGACTCCGTCAGCGTGTTTACAGACCCCAATTTACTTTGGCATATTTGCACCAATCTGCTGTCCAACGCAATTAAATATTCCCCCCAAGGCGGTGTGATTCAATTGGGGTTAACCTACCAGGCCGATCAAGTCATCCTCCGCGTGAAAGATCCAGGGATTGGAATTTCTGAAGAAACCCAGCGTCATTTATTTGAAAGCTTCTATCGGGGCAGTAATGCCAAGGGGATTACTGGCACTGGACTGGGGCTAGTGATTGTGAAACGCTGTGTAGATGTTCTGCAAGGAAACATTGAGATTACCAGCGCTCTGAATGTTGGAACAACCGTCACCATTACGCTCCCCCTCAACCAGCCAAGCTCCGCCTCTGAAAGACATCAAGTGAGTGAAACCCGTGAAGTTCCATAAATTCTGATTGCAATCATCCCCCGTAGGGGGGAGCGCAAGCAGGAGCCCCTGATCTAGCCTCTAAGCGCTTTCAATAAGCGATCGCAATCGACATGATCGGCAGACATTTCATAGACACACTCCACCTTAATGGGTTCATGGAGCCGCACCTGCCCAAAGGCATGATCGATAATTTCGACCGTGGTCAACGTATCCAAATCCACCGAGAGAATAGGAATCTCCATTTCCTCTGCACGGGCTAGGATTTCTTTAGTTGGCGAAAGATGTCCTGTCAGGATCAGGCATTGGGTTGAGGTTTCCAAGGCAGCCAGTTGCAGATCCGTACGATCGCCCCCGGTAACCACCGCCATGTTGTGACCTTGACGGAAATATTTCAACGCAGAGTTGACATTCATCGCCCCGATCGTCAAGCTTTCTACTAACAGATCTAACCGATCGGCCCGACACAGGACTTCCGCCTTCAACTGGTGCACCAACTCGGCCACACTCACACTGCGCAGCAGCGTACTACTGGGCAGAATGCCAAACACTGCAATGCCCTGCGCCTCCAAGAAGGGTTTGACTTGTTGCGTCACCGTCGTCCACTGCTTACTAGGCACGTCATTGATCACGACCCCCAACAAGCGATCGCCCAGTTGCTGCTTCGCCGCCAACAAATTATCTAACAGCAGAATAGAGTGATACCGGGCCACCAGCAAAATTGTGCCCCCCACCGCATTGGCCATTTGCCCCAAGGAGAAATCAAACAAACGCCCTTCATCCAACGATCCGGGGCCTTCTAGAATGACTAAGTCTCCCTCCTGCGCAACGCACTGCTGCTGCAATTGAGCCAAGTAAGGGGGACGATCGTTGGCCCCCAGTCGGTGAGCGATCCGCTCTGCATTGAGGTTGAGTACCGTCGGTTGGACGCGATCGTCCGCCAATTTCAGGGTTTCCGGAATAAACGGAATATCCTCATCTTCATCTTCGCTATTGCCAATGTCTCCACTCAGAGGCTTGCCATAGGCAATGTCTAGCCCTTGGGCTTGTAATTGATGCGCAACCCCTAAAATGACAGCCGATTTACCACTGTAGGCTTCTAGAGAACCCACAACCAGATATTTTGCGGACTTTGCCACGTCCTCGCTTCCCATGCAGATTCCGATCCTATGCGTCTAAGCAATGCATTTTAAACAATGCATTTTAAGTAGTATAGAGGACGATGATTCCCTTCGGGTTGACCTCAAACAAGCAAACACAATGCAGGCAACCAGAAAACAAAACAGACAACAAAAAGGGGTACCGTCACACCTAACTTGCTAGTTCCTAGCTTAGGCCCATGACCAATGCCCCTCCCTGGATGGATATGCTTTTGGATGGATATGCTTTTGGATAGATATATTCTGCTTGACCGTTCAACTTGCGCTATAGTTGCAATCCTTTCGCGCAAGGTGTAACCCTTGTCGCGCCAGAGGGATAACTCTTGCACTGAAGGTGTAACCCCCAGCAACCGTTCCCCCCAGCGATCCTCACCCACGGACAGCATCGATCTACTCAGCTGAGTTCTCAATGCACCTAGTTGTCAACGAACCTAGTTGTCAACGAACCTAGTTGTCAACGAACCTAGTCCTCAATGCGCAGGAGCTTACGGTAGAACCCTTGGGAAAAGTCTGCTAGACGGCTGCGTTTGAAGTTCATAATGACTTCAATCAAAAAGTCAACAAACTCAAAATTGGCCATCATCACTTCATAGCTCAACTCTGCATTGCCATCAAACTGGATGCGGCAGCGGCAGAGATCAGCGGGAAGAGAAGAGACATTCCAAGTTGCAATGAATGGGATACTATCCGCCCCTTCAATATTTCGCTGACCTTCTAAACTGCCTCGTTGATACAGGCTAATCGCGAAGGGCAGAATTTGCTTTTTAGTAGTCTGGGGATAGTAAGGAACATACACCCCACATTGAGGAGCAGGCGCTGGTTGGAGTTTCTCGATGGACATGGATCTATGGATTCAGGCGATGAACTCAAGCGTAACGCAGGATAGATAAAGGAAGAGTAAATTTCGGAAAAAGATTAAATTCCTCTATCTCCGCTCAATTTAATTCACCTTATTCTGCCCAGGATATTTCTACTTGTACCCTTTTGAGAAGAATTTCAGCCCATGGGAATAACCAATCCACGATCGAGGAACTGGGTAAAGCGATCGGCCAATTTTTCCCCTGGCAGCCCCCCCGTCCAATATTCCACAACAGTATGACCAAAGGCCCAGGCATTGCGATCGGCGGTTCCCGCAGGATTTGTCAACACCGGCCAGAGTGTTAGTAAATCGAAGGCAGGCCCCGGAGGAGCTTTGGGCCGATCGGCCAGCAAGGTATACAATTCGTAGGCCATCTGCAACTTACCAATCACCAGTGGTAATTGCTCAACCGGAATTTTTTCAGCTAGCAGAATAGCCAGGGCGGGAGATCCCGTTGCTAGGGTGGAGAGAAAATTGAGCACGGGGCTTTTGAGAAAGGCCGTTAACCCTTGGGTCGTCGTCATTTGGAAGCTGTACTGATCAATAATTTTGGCCGCAGCGAGACTTCGGCTGTCGAGGTCATTGAGAAACCGAGCAAGGCGCAATTGTTTAGCAGGATCCAGAACTTGGATGATCGCTTGGGAAAGATCTGCAAGCCCCCAGGCTGGGCGATCGGTACTCTGGGTCACTAGGGGAAAAATATCTTGCAGGAGGGGCAAGGTTTCACGACGGTAGGCGATCGCCTCGCGGATGGCGATTTCCTTGGGTTGGGTGCCCGTGCGCCAGTCGTAGGACGGTTGCCACTCCCGTAGGGGCCGCAGGCGATCGACCTGGGTGACAACGCCCAGCAGCGGCAGATCCGGCGCAACGGCTTGTAGATCTTGCAAAAATTCCAAGTCCATTTGTAAGGCTGGATCCAAGGCAGGTGTCACTAATAGCAACCCATCACAATCCTGGGCGTGCTCCAACACCTGATCCCGCAAGTCCGATCGCTGCACCTGCTCATACCCCGGCGTATCCCAGAGGGTCAGCGTTTCCCCCGTAGGAGCCTGCCAGCGGTAGTCCCGAATCCTATCGGTACTAGGTAATGCATCCACCTCGGCTTGGGGCTCTACAAACAGGGTGTTAATTAAGCTGCTCTTGCCCGCCCCTGTGCGACCCACCAGCAATAGGTTCACGGGCTGCTGCGCAACCGTTTCCGGGGGGCTAGCTTGGGCCAGGATTTCCTTCAGCGTTCGGGTTTCGGCCTTGGGCAGGGCGGGTTGGGGCGTATCGGGTAGGGCCGTTGCAGGTTGACCGCTGTAAAGGGCGATCGCCTGTTGGGCCAGGTTGCGCAGGGTGGCTTCCCGCAGCAGTTGCCCCAGGTTGCCAATCAACTCCTGGGTGGCGCGGTTGTTCGTGCCTTGGGTGAGGGTGCGGGCCGCAGCAGTTACAGGATTGAGGATCCATTGAGCCCACTGCCAAAGTTGCCAGACCCTGCGGGCGGAGGGGGCTAACTTCTGGTAGATTTCGTAGGCTTCGTAGGCTTGGCCGATCGTCAGTTGATTCAAGACGGGGGAGAGCTTTTGCATCCATTGATCGAGGTCGTCCACCGTCCCCCGCAGCAAGGCGTAGGCTTGGGGCACGTAGATATTCAGCAAGGGTTGCTTGGCTTGGGGTGCGTAGAGGTGGGCGATCGCGCTAATCAAACTGAGACAGCGTTGCCAAAATAGATTCCAGTCCTGCCACACTGGGGGATCGCTGCGGGACTCGTCTAAAATTCGCCGGAGTTCTGCGTCTGCTTGGCTATCTAGGGAGCCTCCCATCGCCGGAGCCGGGGCTGAATCATCCACGGGGGGCAATTGGCTGGACAGTTCCGCGATCGCGGCTTCTACCTGGGTTAACGCGGGTTGCGTCCACTTCACCAACAGCCAGCGCCAACCAACGAAGAGAAGGCCGATGACTGCCCAGATCCAACTGAGGCCCCAGGCGTGGATTTGGAGACCTGCGGCAATCAGCAGAAAGGTCAGAACTAGGGCGATCGGCGCAGCGAGAACCCCCCACTGCCAAGTTTGCAAACGCACCATAGGAAAAAGCTAGAAGCAAAGGTCAATCAGTTCAGCCCTTGGGCCTGCCTTTCAGTCTAATCAAGGAAATGGTATCTCGCTCGAATAGAGGTCGGATTGCTTGTCCCGCCTGGGTTGAGGAGATTTTCCCGAACCGTCATGGGGGGAATACCCCCTCGAAATTTCGGAGTTCTTTACAAATCGAAATATCTTTATTAAGATAAGTTAAGAATATGAAGCACTTCGAAAACAAATCTTGAGGAAACCCCATGAGAAGCGGTGGAATTATTGACGACCAAGGCAAAATGAACAACTTCGCGATCGAGCCGAAGATGTCCTACGTTGAGAATGGCCAGTCTCAGTTTGGTTTCAATGCCTATGCTGAAAAGCTGAATGGTCGGTTGGCGATGATTGGTTTTATTTCTGCGATCGTCCTAGAGATCGTCACGGGGCATGGTGTTGTCGGCTTTTTGACTGGACTGTAATTAGGTTGATCGTTGATTCAGTTCATACTTGCATTTTGCATTGATCGCACATCACTACGGGGTGAAATAGATCAGTAGTGGAATAAACAATAGAAAACTCGGGGCTTCAGTATCGTTACGGTGGAAGCCTCGAGTTTTTTGTTGTTCTTTGTTGCGCTTTTCTGCGATCGCTTTTGTAACTTAAATAGATCACAGGCTCGGCCTACTGGTATTAGGCTTACTTGGTTTCCATCCAGTTATCTCCCGCATGAATTTCCACCACGAGGGGTACCGTTAATTCAACCGCCTGCTCCATCGTATTTTTGATCACAGACTGTAACTCTGGCCAAATGTTCGGTTCTACTTCTAGCACTAATTCATCGTGCACTTGTAGCAATAAATTCGCGTCATACTGCTTTAGTTGCTCATGTAACCGAATCATGGCCAGTTTAATAATATCCGCACTGGAACCCTGAATCGGTGCATTGGCCGCCGCCCGCAGTAACTGAGCATCGTACTGATCCCGTAATTTAATCTGACTTAAATCGATCGTGTTGGGATCTTCCCCCCGTAACCGTTTCAGCACATCACTCCCGAAGGAGAAATAACGCCGCCGCCCACAAATCGTTTCCACATAGCCCTGGGCGATCGCGTCCCGTTGCATTTGTTGTAAGTAGGCAAACACGCGGGGATAGCGTTCGTTAAAGCGATCGATAAACCGTTTTGCCTCGGTCGCTTTGACCCCGGCTTCCCGCGCAAACCGCTGGGCACCCATGCCATAGATCACACCGAAGTTAATAATTTTCGCCAATCGCCGCTCTTCGGATGTGATCTCTTCCTTCTCAAATAGCAAGGTAGCCGTTAAACGGTGGACATCCTGGTTATTGCGATAGGCATCCAAGAGCGTCGGTTCCTGACTCAGGTGGGCTAAAATCCGCAGTTCAATCTGGGAATAATCCGCCCCCACCAGTAACCACCCCTGTTTCGGCAGAAATGCCTTGCGAATTTGCCGACTGAAAGCTGTGCGGATGGGAATATTCTGCAAGTTCGGTTCCGAGGACGATAAGCGCCCCGTAGCCGTCACAGCTTGGTTGAAATCCGTATGCACCCGCTGGGTATCGGTACGCACCAGGGTAGGCAGTTTATCAATGTAGGTTGATTTCAATTTTGACAAAGTGCGATGCTCAATAATGGCATCAATCACAGGGTGATCTCCTTGAAGTTTCTCCAGCGTTGCTGCGTCCGTTGAGTAACCTGTTTTCGTTTTTTTGGATTTCTTTCGATCGAGCCCCAATTGATCAAACAATAATTCACTCAGTTGCTTCGGCGATCCCAAATTAAAGGTCTGTCCTGCATCCTGGTGTGCTTGTTCTTCCAGCTTTTGCAAATCCTGTTCTAGGGTTTTAGAGAATTCATTCAGATAGCCACTATCGATGCGAATCCCGATCGTTTCCATTTCTGCCAATACGGGTTCTAAGGGCAGTTCCACCGTTTCAAACAATTTCCGTAGGCTGGGAATCTGTTGTAATTGCTCCTGGAGCTTGGCTCGTAGTAGAAATGTGGTGTACACATCCGCACCACAGTAATTGGCTGCCGCCGCGATCGACACATCCGCGATCGTTTTGCCCTTAGGAACTAATTGGTCATAGCTTTGCTGGGTCACCCCCAAATGGATTTCACTCAGTTCCTTCAGTCCATGTTTCTGTTCGGGATTGATAACATAGCTAGCCAGCATCGTGTCAAACACCACCCCCGCCAACTGAACGCCCTGGAATCGCAGAATGAGGCGATCGTATTTGGCATTTTGCAGCACCTTGGGATAGTCCGCACTTTCCAAAATGGGTCGTAGAGTTTCCAGCACCTGGTGTTTCGGCAAATTTTGACCTGTGGTGTGGTGTAGGGGAATATAGGCCATCCCATCGGAGGTTCCCGCCCAACAGCAGCCAATCCCCACCAATTCCGCATCGCGGGGTTCCAATGATGTCGTTTCCGTATCCCAAGCCACAGGCAGGTTAATATCCGTCTGTTGTTTTAGCCGTTCTACTAGTTCGTTGAGTTGCTCTATCGTATCCACAATCCAGGGCGTAATCTTCATCGTTGGCGGAGGAGTTGCCGCTTCGGTTTCCTCAGGGCTAAAGAACCAAGTATCGTCAAAACTATCGTCGATCGAATTCGCACGATTCGCTGCAGACTTCCCAGAATCCACACCCGCAGACTCACTCACCTCCCCCGATAGTCGCTGCCGCAGCTTTTCCAGCTTGGATTTAAACGTGCGGAATTCCAAACGTTCCATTTCCCGTTCCACCGCCTGACTGTCAAAGGGGCGTAACTGACAATCTTCAAGCTGCACCGGCAACGGAGTATCGAGATGAATTTGAGCCATCCATTGGGAATGGAGCGCTGAGTCTTTTCCATCTTCTAATTTTTTCTTGACGGCTCCCTTGAGTTGTTCGATCGCGTCATAAATCCCGTGCAAGGAACCGTAGGTATTAATCAGTTGAGCCGCCGTTTTTTCCCCAATGCCCCGCACCCCCGGAATATTGTCCGAGGTATCCCCACAGAGGGCTTTGAAGTCCACAATTTGTGAAGGCAAAACCCCCATTTTATCTTTGACTTCCTCCAGTCCAAATTCCTTGGGGGGCGGAGTCGCTTTACCAAAGGTGGTGCTCATGTAGAGGATTTTGATGCGGCCTGCGTCATCCACCAGTTGAAATAAATCCCGATCACCGCTCAATACTTTAACCTGAAACCCTTCCGCACTGGCTTTGCGCGCCATGGTGCCAATCACATCATCGGCCTCATAACCGGGAGACACCACAATTTGCAAATTCATCGCCTTGAGGACTTCCTGCAAATTATCCAGATCGGGAATAAAGTCCTCGGGGGTTTCCGCGCGGTTGGCTTTGTAGGTCTCGTCGGCCTCGTGGCGATAGGTGGCCCCCCCGAGATCAAAGGCGATCGCGATATAGTCGGGATTTTCCGCTTCGATCGTTTCTAGCAACGCTTTGATGAACCCATAGGAAACGCTAGTAGGAATTCCAGTGGAAGTGCGAAGTCCGCCATCACGACCCTTGGCAAAGGCATAATAGGATCGGAACGCGAGTGAGTGTCCGTCTACAAGGAGCAGTTTTGGAGAGGCAGTCATCGGTGCGACCCAGAAAAATCAACATCCTCCATTGTATAAGGCGAGGGGGTATCAGGCTAAGGGAAGATCAGGCGATGTTCTTCCCTGGAAGCTGAGACTGACGATTTGAAACGATTCAAACGTTTTTGAAACGATAATGTAGCATGGTAGGCAGGATCAGGGAGACGCACGGCCAATGATCACGGGTGAGTTGAAATCCAAAGTTGATAAATTATGGACAACCTTTTGGAACAACGGCATTAGCAATCCCCTCTCGATCATTGAACAAATTTCCTATTTACTATTCCTGAAACGGTTAGATGATTTGGAACTTGCCAAAGAACGCAAGGCTGAGCCGCTTTGTCGATCGATTGATCATCCTGTTTTCACCCCAGAACAGCAGCATTTGCGTTGGTCACAGTTCAGGCATCTTAATTCTCCAGAAGAAATGTTGCGGATTGTCCGAGATGAGGCATTTCCGTGGATGAAAACCTTAGGGCAAGGGGCAAGCAAGACAGCCTACACCCAACATATGCAGGATGCCATTTTTTTGATCACCTCTCCGGCCTTGCTAGCAGCGGTGGTGGAGCAAATTGAACAAATTCCCATGGACGATCGGGATACGAAGGGGGATCTGTATGAGTACATGCTCTCAAAACTCAATACAGCGGGCACCAACGGCCAGTTTCGCACCCCCCGCCACATTATCCAGATGGTGGTGGAACTGATGGCTCCGGGGATACAGGATACGATTTGTGATCCAGCCTGTGGGACAGGTGGCTTCTTAGTCGCAGCAGCGGAATACGTGCAGAAATTGAGGGATCAAGCCGGAAATTTACAACTGAATACACCGAGTCATCGAGCCCATTTTGACCATGACATGTTCCATGGCTTCGATTTTGATGGAACCATGCTCCGCATCAGCAGCATGAATTTGTTACTGCACGGCATTGAAGATCCTACCATCAAGGCACAGGATTCGCTGGCAGAAGATCATGCGGGGGTGCAGGAAGCCTTTACGATGATTTTGGCAAATCCTCCGTTCAAAGGTTCAGTCGAGAAATCCACGATCGCCCAGAATCTGACCCAAACGATTCGCACCACCAAGACGGAGCTATTGTTTCTAGCGTTGTTTTTGCGGTTGCTGAAGCCGGGGGGACGGGCAGCGGTCATTGTGCCGGATGGCGTCTTATTTGGATCTTCTAAGGCGCACCAAGAGATTCGCAAAGTGCTATTGGAAAACCATCGGGTGGATGGCATTATTTCCATGCCTTCAGGGGTCTTTAAGCCCTATTCAGGCGTATCCACCGCGATCGTAATGTTTACGAAGCTGGGGGTATCCCAGGGAGGAACGGATTGGGTTTGGTTTTATGACATGCAGGCGGATGGATTTTCATTGGATGATAAGCGGCAACCGTCCGCAGACAATGATATTCCGGAGGTGTTACACCGTTGGCAAACCCGTGACCCGGCAAAGCAGACCGATCGCCGTTGCAAAGCATTTTTTGTGTCCCGTGGGGAAATTGCAGCAAATGGCTATGACCTATCGATGAATCGCTATCGGGAGGCCCCCTATCAAGCCGTGGCCTACGACGCACCTCAGGTGATTTTAAACCGATTACGGGTCTTGGAGAATGAGATTCGGGCTGATCTCGATGCGATCGAAAAAATGTTGGGATAATAGGGGTAACTGTAGCCCGTTCTTTTGGAGGTGTGGCTTCTATGACAGTTGCAATGACTGCGATGGGGTTAGCAGACTTCTTGGCCTACGAAGATGGCACCGAAACCCTGCATGAGTTGGAAGATGGAGCATTAATTGTTATGCCGCCGGAAAGCGATCGAAATCGTCGGATTGCAACGTTTTTGATGATTTATTTAGCCCAGTGCGGTGTCTTACCCCAGTACTTAACCATGAAAACCGAGTTGGTCGTGATGGGGGCGCGGGTTGGAGTGCGGGTGCCGGATTTGATGGTGTTGTCAGAAGAGTTAGCGGCAGAACTGGCTGGGGCCACCCGATCGACGGTCACACTAGAGATGCCTCCTCCTCGGTTAGTCGTAGAAGTGGTGTCTCCGGGAAAGGAGAATATCGATCGGGATTATCGCTATAAGCGATCGCAGTATGAAGCGCGGGGAATTGCGGAGTATTGGATCGTTGATCCGATCGTGGATCGAGTCACCATCCTGACGCGGATAGAGGGGCTCTATGAAACCGCAACGTTTGAGGGTGAAATGGCCATTCGATCGGCGTTATTGGCAGAGTTCGCGCCTAACCAGCAATTGACCGCAGCCCAGGTTTTAGCATCTGGCACATAACAGCAGTTCGAGGAGAGATAGAATGGGCGTTGAGAATAAGCAGCAAGTCATTCGCTTAGTTGAGGATCATCACCAAGTCTTACAACAATTGGGGGTGAATCGTTTTGGATTGTGTGGTTCATTTCGACGCGATGAGATGACCAAAGTCAGTGATGTAGATGTATTGGTGATATTTCAGCCAGGAATGAAGACGTTTGCTAACTTTATGGATCTATGTTTCTTCTTAGAGGAGCTATTTGGGCGGAAAGTCGATCTTTTAACACCAGAGTCATTAAGTCCTTATTTAAAAGATAAAATTCTCGCTGAGGTGGAATATGTCTCGTTCCCTTAGGGTGTATTTACTGCATATTCTAGAGGAAACAACTTATCTACTGGAAACCTGTGAAGGGCTCAATAAACAGGATGTTCTCAATAACGCAACGTTTCAAAGATCTTTTGTAAGAAGTTTAGAAGTAATCGGCGAAGCTACCAAAAACTTACCAGAAGATTTTAGGCAAAGGCATCCACACATTCCCTGGAGACGAATGGCTGGTATGCGAGACAAGTTAATTCATGACTATTTTGGAGTGGATTATGATATCGTTTGGGATGTGGTTGTCCATCAAATCCCAGAGCTACACGACCAGATCGAAACCCTAATTCAGAGAATTCAGATCAACGAATAAAGAAATTTAGATCGGTTGACATAGTAGACAAATATATCAATGAATTGGCAACATGTTTCTCTACGATCGATCGCGACAGTCATCACGAAAGGAACCACCCCAACGTCGATCGGTCATGGGTTTTCTGACACTGGAATTCCATTCCTACGAGTTCACAATATTCACAATCATCACATCAGCCTTGACGATGTTCTCTTCATTGATGAAACGACTGATGAAGCCCTAGCTCGCTCCCGCATTTACCCCAAGGACGTACTAGTTTCGATCGCGGGAACTGTGGGAAGAACCGCTGTCGTTCCACCGGAGGCTCCCCCAATGAACTGTAACCAAGCGGTTGCCATTATTCGACCGCAAGATGGAGTTAATCCCTATTATTTATCCTATTGGTTCAACACCGAAGCAGCAATTCAGCAGATTCAAGGGTTACAAGTCACTGGTACGATCGCGAATCTAAGTCTCAGCGGAATCCAGACCCTACACCTTCCTTTGCCTTCCCTGCCCGAACAACAGCGAATGGTCGCCATTTTGGATCGGGCCCATGCGGTGCGACAGAAGCGCAAGCAGGCCATTCAATTAATGGAAGACCTGCTGCGATCGATCTTTCTAGATCAATTCGGCGATTCCGTTACCAAGCCGAAAGGCTGGAATCGGCTAACGTTAGGGGAAATGGCTAGCATTCAGAAGGGCTTACACGTCACGCCCAAACGGCAAGACTACCCTTTAGAAGTACCCTATTTGCGCGTTGCCAATGTGTACCGAGATCAGCTGCACCTAGAGGATCTCAAAACCATGCGAGTCACCCCCCAAGAACTCCAAAAAATCAAACTCGAAAAAGGCGATCTACTCTTAGTAGAAGGCCATGGAAACCCTGAAGAAATTGGCCGATCGGCAGTTTGGGACGGTTCCATGCAAACTTGTGTCTATCAAAATCATCTGATTCGGGTCAGAGTCGATCCCAAGATCGCCGATCCCACTTACATCAGCACCTATCTCAACAGCGAAGGCGGTCGTCGGCAATTCACAAAATTTGGGAAAACAACATCGGGACTCAATACGATTACTGCATCCAACGTAAAAGCAATCACGATCGTCTGTCCTCCCCTAGAATTGCAACAACAATATTGTGAATGGCAACGGCAACTCACCCACACCCTTCAGATTGCCCAAGCAAGTTTCCAGGAATCCGAAGCTCTGTTCAACACGCTTCTCCAACGTACCTTTCGCGGAGAATTACAGCCGGTTCCGCCCCGTTAAACTCATTCGGGCAATGGCATCTGCAGTTTGATGCTATCTTTCAAGCTTGTATTCACTCACAATCGGTCTGATCTGCGATCGCAAACTGGCTCTTACCCGCCTGTTTAGCTCGATACATCGCCGTATCCGCCTGTTTCAGCAACGTTTCTAGATCTTCCGCATGGTTGGGATACAGACTAATTCCAATGCTGGTGGTGACTCGCACGGTGTGACCCTCTAGGATAAACGGTTGAGCGAGGGTGTGGAGTATTTTTTCCGCCACCCGAATCACCTCCTGAATTCCAGGAACCGCTGGCAAAATGACTGTAAATTCATCACCGCCCAATCGTGCCACCGTATCACTTGCCCGCAGGCAGCAGGTCAACCGTTTCGACACCGATCGCAATAACTGATCGCCAATCCCATGGCCTAACGTATCATTCACTTGTTTAAAACCGTCCAGATCCAGAAATAGCAAAGCAACCTGGCGGCGGTTGACCTCCGCCCATTCGATCGCTGCTTGCAGTTTTTCTTGGAAGTACTGACGGTTCGGGAGTCCTGTTAATGGATCATGATTGGCGAGGTAACTTAAACGATTTTGGGATTGCCGCAACTCTTCATTGGACTTCGACAATTCCGCTGTGGTACGGCGCAATTCTTCCTCCACACTCTTACGCTGGGTAATATCCCGAATCACCCCAACAAGGAATAAATTACCCGCCGCATCCTTGTGCAGCGATCGCTTGGTCGCAATGCAATAGGTGGTTCCGTAAATGTTGGTCAATTGTTCTTCGTTTTCCTGCTCGGTTTCCCGCCGAAACACTTGAGCGTCCTGCTGCCAGAACACATCGGCTTCCTGCTTGGGAAACACATCGTAAACGGTGCGTCCAACCAGATCCGCAACGGGAACCCCCACAAAGCGGGCATAGGCTTCGTTCAGCACAATCCAATGATGCTGTTTATCTTTGACAAACACAGGATCAGGAATCGTATCAATCACCCGCCGCAGAAATTCCGTCGATCGCTTCAACTCCTCTTCCGAATGGGCGACATAGCTGGTAATCGCTGCTGCTGCCCCTACAAGGCCCAGAATCGGGGGAACAACAGGAATCATCCAGCTATAACGAAACGCTGCATAGCCTAACCCAACCACAATCATGCAAGCCAGACTAATCGCGGCTAACGATCGCCGGGGTGTCCGCAATCGCCAACACATTGCCGTCCCCAACCACGTCCAGAGCCCAATCCACAACCACTCCAGGGGCTCGGCCCCATTGCGCAAAAGGGGACGCTGATCCAAAACAGCACTAATGATTTGACTGACAAAGTGGGCCTGCAACTCCACACCACTCATCAATTGCGTACGCTGGTGCTTACCCACGAGATAGGGATCAGAATTGTACGGGGTGGCGGAAAAGTCTTTCAGGCTGGTGGCCGTTGATCCAATCAGGACAATGCGATCGCGGAGCTCATCCTGGGAAAGACGACGCTCTAGCACATGGCTTAGGGGAATCATGCGGAAAGAGCCGGTCTTGCCTCGGAAATTGACCCAGACTTGGTAAGCACCGACATCCGCCCGGACGTAATTTCCATCATCCGCCTTGAGTTGCTGAAACACAGCGGAACCCAGTTTTAAATTACGGGAATTAGGCGTAGCAGGCTTGGGCGCAATGCCATAGGGAGCCAGGTAAAGCTGCGCTAACTTGAGGGCAAAACTTTCTTGATAGCGGGGACGATGTTCTGTCTGCCAGTAGAGAATCGATCGCCGTACGGTTTGGTCTGGGTCGAGAATAATATTATTGAATCCCACTTGTCCCAATTCATCCAACGGAGCCGGAGGCTTGATGCCAGCCGCATTACTTTGATCCGGCAGTTGCTCAATGCCGATCAAATTGGGCATGGATTTCATCACATTCACCAGTTCAGGATACTGACGATCGTTGGGTAAATCTCGATAGAGATCCAAGCCGATCGCCCGCGGCTGGGCGGCCTTGAGGGTTTGCAAAAGCTGCGTCAAGGTTTGATTGGAAATTGGCCAGCCCCCCGCCTGCTGAAGATCGCCCTCCTCAATCGCAACAATGACAATCCGGTGATCGATCGGTTCAGTGGGGCGTAGGCGAAAAAATTGATCACTCACGCTAAATTCCCAGCCTTGCAGAATTCCCGTTGACCGCAATGCAATGATGCAGCCTGCTACCCCAACCGCTGTCAACAGGGTGCCACTCCTTGCCCAAACTCGTCGGCAACGATCGACCCATACCGATCGCGACTGAACTTGGGCAGAGGCACTAGATTGACGGGGATGCAAAAATCGGAGAATCACTGCTAGCAAAGGCGTAGGCGAGTATCAAGCAAAAACACTCTATCGATTGATACATTCACTCGTTGGCCCCCAATCTTTTCGGCCAACCGATGCAACACCATCCATGCTGATGCAACATCACAAGTGTCAGTATTAGACTATCAAGCGCGAATCAATCCTACAAAATGTAAGTTGGAATGGCCTTTTGGAAAATCATACTTGGGAGATAAAAATCATTAAATTAAGTTTTTTGTCGAGATTGAGCAACCCACTCAATGACCTGATGTCCAAGGCGGACATGGCTGAGCCGATCGATCTCCCGAATGCCCGTGGGACTGGTGACATTCACTTCCGTCAGGTAACCACCAATGATATCAATGCCGACGAAGATGAGACCATCCCGCCGCAGGGTCGGCGCAAGTTGGGTGCAAATTTCCCGATCGCGATCGGTGATATCAATTTGGTCAGCCCGTCCCCCAACGGCCATGTTGCCCCGGAACTCTTCCCCGGTGGGAACACGATTCACTGCACCGATCGGCTCGCCATCCAGCAAAATCACCCGCTTATCCCCCTGCTTGGCGTCGGGGAGATAGGTTTGCACCATGATGGGCAGGCGGCCTTGGTGGGTGCTGATTTCAACCAGGGAGTTGAAGTTGCGATCGCCCGGTTCCAGAAACAAAATCCCTTCTCCTGCCTTGCCCCCCAGAGGTTTGAGCACCGCTGCCCCCTGGTCTTCCAAGAACTTGCGGATGACTTGTTTATCTTGGGTGACGATCGTCGTGGGGACGGCCTCGGTAAATTGCAGGGCATACATCTTTTCGTTGGCGGCCCGTAACCCACTGGGCGCATTCAGCACCAAGGTCTTGCGGCGATCGATGTAGTCCAAAATATAGGTCGTGTAGAGGTAGAGGGTATCCACCGGCGGATCGACCCGCATAAAGACCGCATCCATGGACTCCAACGGTTGCAACGACGATTCGCCGAGCGTATACCAATGGGCAACCGCCACCCAGCGATTGGCCCCTGGCGTAACCGGAATCAGTTGCACAGGTTGCAGCGTGGCCCAAGCTTTGCCGTCGATGACGCTGAGTTGGTTGGCATAGGTGATCCAAACTTCGTGGCCCAGTTCCTGCGCAGCTTCCATCATGGCAACGCTGGAATCATGGGTTGGATCAAGGTGATCGATCGGGTCAATGATGAATGTCAGTCTCACGAAAGGGTTCCTCTGATTCAGCAAACGAAACGTCTCTCACCATAGCGCAAACTGACTGATTCCCTGTGTCCACCCGATCGACGGCTCAATCGGCGCGATCGAGGGGCTCCCCCGACTCTTCTCCGTTATCTCCGAGGAAGCTTACTGGGATTGGTACTCCTCCAGCAGGCGCAGGGTTTGTTCATATAGTTCAAGCCCTAGAACGCGGATCAGATCCGCCTTTTCCTGCTCTAGCAGCAGTGGAAACTGTTCCCCCAACTTGCCTTGCAGGATAGTCAGCAAGCCTGCCGCCTGTCGCCACTCCGACGCCTCCAGGAAATGCAGGTAATGGATCGCCAGCATACCTGCATAGACCACTTGATCCATCTCCCCCAATTGGTAGCAAGCCTCCGCCATGGCAATCAAATTAATTCCATAGAGATAAATATCTCCCGATAGGCGCAGGGAACTGAGACCCGTCTTGATGTGGGCCAGGGCCTGCTCCGGTTGGCTGAGGGCAATGTAGGCAATCCCCAAACTGGTAGCGCACAGTCCTTCGCAGACGGGGTCTTCCAAGACATGGGCCACTTGCAGACCTTGGGTCAGGTAGGCCATGGCAGGTTCGTAGACCTCCGGCGCGAGTTCTAGGGCTTGGGCACGGCAAACTTCGCTATAGCCCAAGTTCGCCAAAGCATGGGCTTCCCCGAGCCGATCGCCGTGTTGCCGACTCAGGATTAAGGCCCGTTGGCTGTAGTCGATCGCGGCCTCGTACTGCTTGAGGGCGACGGAGGTCTGGCCCATCATGTTGAGGGCTGCCACCTCGCAGAGGCTGTCGGCGGCAGCTTGGGCAATTTCGCGGGCGGAGGTGTAGATTTCCAGGGCATCGCGATGCAGCCCCCGATTGCGCAGGAAGGAGCCTAGCAGGGTCAACAGCCGCGCCTTTTCCTGGGTGCCGTCCACTTGGCGCAGGGGGGCGCTGAGGTAGTCCATGGCCGATCGAAAGTTGTTGGTACCGATGATGCCAAAGCTGCTGTTGTAGAAAGGAAAGTACGATCGCTGGGCCAGGGTGCGCAGAACTTGCAGAGCCGCTCGAAAGGCAGCGGTGGCGTACTGTTCGCGGTGGTGGGAATTAAGTAACGTGGCATGGGTCAGCCCATTGGCCAAGCCCACCCACACGGCCGAAAAGCCGACAAAAATGGCGGCACTCAGCTTCGCTCCCAGCTTGGAATCGTAGACCCGCTGATCCGCCCAGATGCCTAACCCCTGTTGCAGCCGCTGCAAAACCAAGGTCAGTTCCACCCAATCCTGCATTTTGACGGCGGTTTGTTGGGAGGCCCAGACATCGATCGCCTGATCCAGTTCGATCGCGTGAAAGAGCGATCGGGGCAGACTGCCGATCGGTTGCTTGGCCCAGTAGCCCCAGGGACTCAGCCGTTGGCTACTTTCCGTAAAGCCCAAACCCTGCCGTTCGTAAATCCAGGCCACGAGGTGTTCCCGGAGCGCCTGCCAGGATTGCAGTCCTTGCAGAATGCCCGCTGCTAGTTGCTGCAAATCCTGTTTGGTGTCGGGATCGGTGAAGGCTTGGCGCAGGGCGATCGCTAACTGGTTGAGTTGATCGGTCGTGAGGGGATTGGCCTGGTTCGGATCAATCACCGTCAGAAAGGCCAGTAACCGTTGCTGCGGTTCAGCGGTGGTGATTTGGTGGATGGCAGTGGCGATCGTGCCTCGGGCTTGGTTGTCCTGTTGGTAGCGGCTCCAGGCACTTTCCAAGGTTTTCAGCGCGCGCAGGGCCCGTTGGGCTTTGGCTTGTTTCAGTTCATCACGGGAATCTTCCGCCTGTTGCTGGGTGCTGCTACTGCGATCGGTCAAACAGGTGGAAAATTCTTCATCACTGCCCGGTTCCAGTTCCTCCACCAACATCTCATACACCTGCTCCTTCGATCGGATTTGACCTTTTAGCGTCATTTGCACAATGTTTTCGATCAAGGTGGTGTAACGGGCTTGGAGATCGGCCATGGAGGGTGGTATTCAGGGAAAAACAGCTTGTACTTCCAGAGTAAAGGATGAACTTAAAAGGTGGAAGGATCGATCGAGAATCTCTCACGGGGGATCCGATCGAAGGAGGTGGCCCAGCGGTGCAGTCAGCCTGCGATCGATGCATGTAGCAGTGCGATCGTTCGGGGGCTAGCCCTGACTAATTCCGGTGATGGTTGCTGTAACGAATTCTCGCTCCGGCCCATTGCAACTTCTCTTCTAGAGTACGGTAATAGGAGTAATTTTCCCGCAGTATAATAAACTGCGCTTCACAGTCCGCCACCCGAATATCCACCCGCTGTCCCGGCCAAATGGCAGTAGCTAACACCCCATCCATCCAGAGCTTGGTATTTACATCAGGATCCATGAGCGGCCAGATACTCACGATGCAACCGGGAGGCAGCACGATCGGACGGCTGGATAGACTGAGGGGACAGATGGGTGTCACGACGATCGCTTCCATACCGGGATGGACGATTGGGCCATTGGCTGCCACGGTGTAGCAGGTGGAACCCGTGGGCGTGGCGACGATCAGCCCATCCCCCTGGTACTGATCCACCACTTCGCCGTCGATTTCCATTTCCAGGATGGAAGTCAGCATGCGATCGGCGGCAGCGGGTTTAATACACATTTCGTTGAGGGCGAGAAACGTATCGCTCTGGGGTTCCCGATCGCGGTGGCCTTCGTAAATGGCCGCTTGCAGCATCATGCGCCGTTGGATGGCATAGCGATCGTCCAAGAGCCGATCCCAAATGGTTTCGCTGTCGAAGTCATCGGGCGACTCCGCCAGAAAGCCCAAATGGCCGCCGATGTTGACCGCCAAAATGGGAATTTGGGCTGCGGCCAGGTTGCGGGCAGCGCTCAGGGCAGCTCCATCCCCCCCGAGAACTACTGCGAGATCGATCGAATTCCGTACCGAGCCGAGAAACACCGGGTAGGGATTATCGTGGGGGCCACTGGGGCCAAGGAGGACGTTAATCCCGCGTTGCTCTAGGGCTTGGGCACACCGTTCCGCCGATCGCTTGGCCAGGGCATCCCCTGATTTGTAGGCCACAATCACCTGTTCCAGCTTCATGCGCTATCCTGCTGCCGAAATTGCTTTTCCTTAAGCTACTCTGCTTTGGCAAAGGAGGGACAATGCTGGTGAGCTAAATTCTGGGCAGGACAGACAACTGCCTTAGATGACAGTAGATAGACCCAGGAAATTAGATAGACCCACGGGCTTGAGATTCCAGCCGCAGGCGGCCATCAAGCGATTTCGTTGGCTTTTTTCGCCCATTCAATATCCTTGAGCGTAATGCCCCCTGCATCATGGGTCGTCAGTTCGACCGTGACGCGATTGTAGACATTAAACCACTCTGGGTGGTGTCCCATGGCCTCCGACACCAGCGCCATACTGGCCATAAAGCCAAACGCCCGCACAAAATCAGCAAATTGGAACTGGCGGTAGAGTTTGCCGTTTTGCACTGACCATCCTTCTAGTTGGCTCAGTTGGCTTTCCAGATCTTGGGGGGATAACACGATCGCCATGGGCACTCCTGATTATTTTTAGGTAGATAGATAAAATTTGGCAGAGAGCTTGTTTAAAGAACTTGGCAGAGAACTTGCTGCGAGAAATTGGCAGAGAATCAGAACTCCTGAAATCACGAAGTCCGGCTTAAACCGCCATTTTGAGGGGGATTTCGCAGCGATCGCCCGGTTTGGGTTCCAGGACTTGGGTGGCTAGACCTTTGGCTGTGAGTTGTTTTTGCAGATCCGCAGGGCCACCATCGGCAGACAGGAGCTTGATTAACATCCCATCAAATTCAATATCTCCCCCGGCAGCGGTGGGCAGCATGACTTGAGGCTTGACCCATTGCGCCAATTCCAGCGCACTGGAGGTGCCTTTAATAAAAGATCCCAGCAATGGCAATTTCAGATCCACCATGGGTGTCAGCACCACATCGATCGTGCCTTGCTTCTTCAGTTCTGGGGAATGGTAGCCGTGGGGTTCATAGTACAGCGTTGTCCCCTGGGTCAAATCTTTGAGCAGGTAAGCATTTTCCTTCGTAGTCGGGCCGACGGGTGAGCCTTCCAACGCTTGGACTTTAACCGTCTTATCCAAGGTAAAAACGTGGTGGTGGGGAAGGGCCGTCACTTGGGCGAATCCCAGCGATTCTGCAACTTTGGCCGCATTGGGCGAACCCACCACGGGAATGGACTTGTCCAGTGCCTTGAGGGTGGCAGGATGGGCGTGATCTTCTAACCCTTGGGAGAGCAAAATCAGATCAATATTTTCGGGAATGGCCCGATCGTGGCTGCGAAACCCTCGGAAAAACCATTTCGCGTTGCCGAACATCAAGTCATCAACCAACCAAGGATCGAGGAGAATCCGCTTACCAGCCAGTTCAATCAGCCAAGAGTTGCTATCAAGCCAAGTCAAGTACATTGGAAAATTGGAAAGTGAAGGACGGGATCTCTTTCAGGGTAGCACCCTCGATTCTGTCCTGGTTTATCCCTGGGTTGTTTTCCCAGGGTCGTGTTCCCTGGGTCGTTTTCACGAGAATGCTTACATTGGCAGTTGCAAGGGGCCTTTACGCCCAGGCATCCTGATCGCCCACCAGTTCCACTTCGAAGGTTTCGCCCATGGTCGTCACCCGATCGCCATTGACTAACTTACGACCTCGCCGCAGTTCGATCGTGCCGTTGACCCGCACCCGACCATCTTGGATTAACAGTTTGGCTTGGCCACCGGTGTCCACAACACCGACTAATTTCAGAAATTGATCCAGTTTGATAAAGTCAGCCATGGGGAGAGGCTACCGCTAGTGGTGGTGGGGTGAAATGTGAAATTCTAGGAAGCGCTTACAACTCATCGATCGTCACTAATCCGCCCTCTATGAATTGAATCACAAGTTCTTGCTCATTCAGCATCGCCGTTCCAATCAGAGGTCTGCGCCCTGTCGCAAACACACGGATATCCCGCTCCACGCCATTCCAAAAAATTGTTGCTTGATGAACGGCTAAAGAAACTGTGCTGTTATCTGCCAAATTCACAGGCAGGTTATACAAGAATGGAAGCCTCAGCAAATTTACCGCTTCTGGTGGTAAACACAGGTAATCCGTAAAACCGGTATCTACAACAAACTCGATCGGGAAAGTTGAACCATTTACCAAGAGAAATGTCAATGATACGATCGCATGTCTGTCAGTCACTATACCGGAAATCACTGCTCACCCTCTCCATAACACCCCCTAACGAAGCCGCTACATTGTAGCCAATGCGAATCCCAAAAAGTCTTGCAAAGGGATGTTTTGCATTGAGATTGTGTGCTGCTTGCAGTCCAGTTTCATCAATCTCGTAGTCACCTGTCTCAATATCAATGATGACCATCTTACCAATATTTTCCTCCGTCTCAACGACTTGACGGATTTGGTTATCGTAAAGTTGGTTGGCACGTTTCGCGACTTCTTCGCTGCTTAATAGGATCGCTTGCATCATTGACCCCCGATCGCTACGCTATCTCTTTGAATTCTTTCATACTAACCTACGAATAGTATGATGAGCATTGCCCACCCCCCATGCAGGCTGACCCAGATTTGCTTTGGATAGACTCAACAGATAGCCTTTAAACCGCACTCCAACCCATACATGAAGTAGGCTAACTAGGATCCAACCGCACTATGCCCACGAATTCCGATCTTCTTTCCCGTTTGCAATCCCTCGATGGAGCCAGCTACAAAGCCTATCGAGAGATTCAGGGTCGCCATGACTTTCCGGACTTCACGCTATGGATCGATCGGGTACAAGGGGATCCCTTTGCCACCCCGAGCCAAGTCCGGGTCATCGTACCGCAGGCGATCGCGCAATTTCCATCCCACCTCTTCCGTAATCAAATTCGCGAAATTGCGTTGCGGGATTGGCTGACTCGGCAATTCGATCGGGTGGTGCGATCGCTGTGGCATCAACTGCCCCGCGCAGGTACAGGGAATAGTGGCACGATTCAGATGGTGCAGCCGGGACAGGCCATTTTGGAACGTACATCGGTCTTGATTTCAGGAGAGGCAGTAGAAGCACGATTCAGGGTGGGATTACCGGCCTTCGGTCGGAGGATTGCTGGGAGAGAAGCCAGTGAATTACTCTGTAAAGTTCTACCCAGAGTCGTTGAACAAACACTGATCTATACAAATTTAAATTCTGAAGAGATTCGAATTCACATTGAACAGGCGGAAGATACAGATTTCATTCGCCAACAGTTAACCGAGCAGAATTTAATCGCGTTTATTGCAGATCAGGCAATTCTGCCCCGGCGCAGTGGCGTGGACGATCGACCCCTGTTAGAGTCTGTCATTTCCTTTCAAACACCGGAAACGTTACGGGTCGAATTGACCTGCCCAAATCGCGGTCAAGTCACTGGCATGGGCATTCCCGCTGGAGTCACCTTGATTGTAGGCGGTGGCTACCATGGCAAATCGACCTTACTGCGGGCGATCGAACGGGGCATTTACAATCACATTCCGGGGGATGGGCGCGAATGGGTTGTAACAAATCCGACAGCGATGAAAATTCGGGCTGAGGATGGACGCAGGATTCCCCCGATCGATCTCTCGTCCTTTATCAACCATCTCCCCCAGGGTCGATCGGTGCAGCAATTTACAACCGATAACGCCAGTGGCAGCACCTCCCAAGCCGCGAATATTCTGGAAGCGTTGGCAGTGGGTACCCAAGTTTTACTGCTGGATGAAGACACCTGCGCGACGAATTTTATGATTCGCGATCGGCGGATGCAAGCCCTGATTCGTAAAGACCAGGAACCCATTACCCCCTTCATCGATCGCATTCGGCAACTATACGAAGAACATGGGGTGTCCACTGTATTAGTGATGGGGGGCTGTGGGGATTATTTAGAAGTGGCTGATACGGTGATTGCGATGCAGGAATTTCAGCCGCAGGATGTAACCGTCCAGGCTCAGCACGTGGTCAAGACCTATGGGGGCGATCGCCTTCGGGAAGTCACAACGCCCTTGGAGCCTCGACTATCGCGATCGATTCAGCCCGGTTTCCTCGCTCTGCGTCAGGAGGATCAATTTCCCAAAATTAAGCTACGAGGACTACAGCAGTTAGAAATTGGGCCTTATACCATTGATCTGTCAGCGGTAGAACAACTGATCGAACCGGGACAACTCCGGGCGATCGCCTCCGCCCTCCTGATGCTGAACGAACCCAGTCCGCACGGAAATCGTTGGGATCTCCCAGCCCAACCCATCTACCTACAAGAGTTAAATTCTTTACACCTGTATCCCCAGGGTGACTTGGTGGAATTTCGACCTCAAGAATTAGCTGCTGCCCTCAATCGCCTACGAAAAGCGAGTTCACGCCATCGAGATGATGAGGATTCTGTGAAGTCTTTCTAAGGGATTGAACCCTGTTCTCAAAAAACGTGTTCGAAAGGATACACTAGATCATGCATCAGGGCTACTGTAGATTCTGCTAAATTGGCGGGGTCTTCTCAAATTTCTCCGCATTTTGGATCATTTTTGAAGATGAATCGATCGGGCTCCACGGGTCTCAACCGGATTCGCTTAGGCAAAGCATTGATGGAATCAAAGCATTGACTTGATCAAAGCATTGGTTGAAACCAAGGATTGACTTAAGCACAGCATTGGCTTGCGTAGAGTGCTTGTGCCCTGTGATCAATACTCTGTGATCAATACCCTGTGATAAATGCCCTGTGATAAAACCTGTGATAACAATGCCCTGCCTGCAATGCAATGCTAGATCAATCTTCCGATAGCCCTCTTTTCTCTGAATTAACAGAGTACTTCGAGATACAAACCTCGCGGGAGATTGAACTGCTGGAAAATCCTTGGCGGAATGCCCCCAGCCTCCTCCGGCCTCGTCAGCCGTCTGCACCAGTGCTAGACCATGCTGAGCCTATTGCCGTTTTGCGCGATCGCGATTGGAGCGAACTCATGAATCTCTTCGATCGTGGGGAAATGCCTGAGATTGAGCAAGAACTAGAACAACGCCTACGGATGCTATTTCCGGCACCCTACTGGGAAGATGATGAAAATTGGCAGTTTGTTCAACATTTGTTGGAATAGCCACGATTTAAGCAGCGATTTAGTGCACAAGTTAGTGAGCACAAGTTATTTGCCGCAAGTTATTGAGTACAAGTTATTGAGTACAAGTTATTTGCTGCAAGTTATTGAGCACAAGTTATTTGCCGCAAGTTATTTGGTGCAGCAGCAATTTGCCGTAGCAGTGTGGCAATCCTGGAAGACTGTGCCCTGTCGTGGAAAATCGAGGTTCTTGATTGACTAATCGAATGCTCGTAATGGCTACCCTGTATTGGAGTCACGCACTACTGAGCAATCGATCGCATTAATACTCAACTTTTTCAATGAACCCGCGAATGCCGTTCAAATCAATGTATCGATCGGTGGCATTGCGGAGTTCACGGGCGATCATGCCTTCCGTGGAAACAACCGTGATGTGGGTGTTTTTGCACCGCAAAAGTTCAACCGCTCGCTCAAAATCCCCATCCCCACTGAATAGAACGACGCGATCGTACAACTCCACCGTGTTGAACATGTCCACAACAATCTCGATATCGAGGTTTGCCTTCTGGGAATAACGCCCCGATGAATCGTCGTAGTACTCCTTCAGGATCTTCGTCCGCACGGTGTATCCCAGACTAATCAACGCATCCCGAAACCCGCGCTGATCTTGCGGATCCTTCAAACCTGTGTACCAAAAGGCATTCACTAACTCGATGCCTTGTTCACTTGCAAAGTACTCCAAAACCCGTTTCGGGTCGAAGAACCAACCGTTCTTCTGTTGCGCATAGAACATATTGTTGCCGTCCACAAAAATGGACAGACGACTGAGTGGGTAAGGCATAGGAATTTAAAAACCTAGAATTTTTGTATGCAAAACGAGCGATCGCGCTTCATAAATAAGAACTGGCTGCTCAACATCAGCACTCACTGAGTGGGGGCGAAGATGAGACTTGGGAGGTATCCAAGCATATTTCAGGGCATATTCAGTCGAGCAAATAGTTAGGATAAAAGTTCTCCAAATGGAGTTAGCTTTCTTTCCTTAGAGAACTTAGAAGTTAATTTAACTAATCTCTCAGCGTACCTGGTATGGATAGTGCAGTTGAGTCTGTCCTAGGACAGAATTTCTACAAGAACTTTTAATAGAGCATATTCGGTGTATTCGATCACTGCCATCACAAAGAACACGGAGTCCAACTAGTTTTTTCAATGGAGTCAGTGTATCTATCTACGTTAACTTACGGCTGGAAAAGTTTACCAGACCTTGCAAAGAGACTACCCTTGCAAAGAGACTGCGAATTTAACCACGTTGTTAATCATTGTGCCGATGAAACCTTATAAAAACTAGTATCTGAAGTCGTAGGTGTAGACAGGTTTGAATGGTATCTGACTCAAGTTTTCTATCGGGTTAACTCTATCCTCATGCAAGACACACTGGAAGATATCCGGCCTCCGTGTTTTGGAAAAGTCCATTACAGATCGAGGAATAGGAACTTTATTGGCTGTTGCAGATTGTCAAACAGTTTCTTGATAGATTCCCTGGAATCCTAAAGTCCTCCGAAACAAGCCATGACTACAAGCCCTATGAAACAGAAGCCCTATGAAACAGAAGCTCTATGAAACAAATACAGATTAGACTGTTTGGGAGAGACGACAATAATTCTTCTTTCCTGAATACGTTCTTCTTTCCTGAATACGTTCTTTTTTCCCGAATATGTTCTCCTTCCCTGAATAAACTGGGTTAGCAACCTCCACGCCTAAAATTCTCGATTATGCTGAATTCTATAGTGTCTTAACCCCATATAGAGAAATTTAGGCTGCTAGATAGAAGCGGTTGCCCCGTAGTAGGGTGCTAGAACTGTAAAGGGTGCTTCCTCGGATTTTGAGTTCACAGCTTTGGATTCACAGTTTTGGATTCACAGTTTGAACACCCCTTGGATAGCCAGTTTCCCAAGTCAGAGTGCCTGAAGCTGATCTAGCCCACCTAAATTTTGAGTCATGGTTTAGAGTGAAGCATGCCACGAGGATCCTCCAATTCTGCGACTGAAACTTTGCCTCTGCCTCCTAAATCGCGGCTCAGTCGCTTGCAAAAGCACTTTCGTTGGCCCCAACCTAAGTTTGAACAGGTGGTTCACTTAATCGCAGGGGCGGGGGCAGTTGTTATGGCGATCGCCACCGCCACCAATCCCCTGTGGGTGCAGGTCGCTGAACGCAATGTTCAAAGTGCCTTCCAGCAAATGCGTGGACAAAAACCTGTCCCGAACAACATTGTGATTGTGGAAGTTGATGAACAGTCCATCAGCTTGCTGGGAGCCTGGCCCCTGCGGCGGGAAATCTACGCCCAAGCCCTAGACCGGATCATGCAGGCCGGAGCCAAGGCGATCGCGGTGGATGTGATTTGGGATTTGCCCAGTAGCTATGGCTCAGGGCAGGGGGCACCGGAGGACTGCCTCGATCCGACAACCTATCCAGCATCGGCAGATGATCGGGCGCTCCAAAAAGTTTTACAACGCTACGATGGGCGGATTGCCTTAGCGACCCATTTTCTCCCCAAGACCAATGTTTGGAACCAGTACCAACTGTCTCTGCCGTCATGCCCTTTCCGCACGCCCCAAGCCACCTTTGGCATTGTCAATGTGCTGTTTGAACCGGAAGGCATTGATCCGAGTCAGCAACGGGTTTATCGGTTGGGGGACGCCTTTATCAATACCAAGATTCGACCGGATTTCGACCAGAATGAAATTTTGGACGTGACGGGGGCACTCTCCTTTCCTCAAGCGGCATTAAAGGTGGCTGGATTGACCCAGAAGCCCCACGCAGGGGACACCCTGTCCTTTTATGGGCCGCCGGGGGTGCCCTTTCAAGACCAAACCCTTTCCTTTAGCTACGTTCTATCGCCGGAAAACTGGAGCGATCGCCTGCAGAATGGCCAGGTTTTCAAAGATAAGCTGGTGGTGATTGGGTCCGCGTTGGAAAATCCGCCCGATTTTGTCCAGACGCCGGTGGGTCGGATGAAGGGAGTGGAATACCAGGCCACCGCGATCGCGAACCTGATGCAAGGGGTGACGCTCAAAGAAGCGCTACCCAACACCTGGGCGCAGGGAGCAGTCACCTTTGGGCTGGTGCTGGTGGGCATTCTTCTGCAAGGTCGATCGCAGCGGGCGATCGTGCGGCTGACAATTGGCAGCTTCAGTATCCTGGCTTGGCTCTCTATCAGCTATGCCTTGATGAGTGGGGCACTGCTCCTCGTGCCAACGGCTTTGCCCGTTTGGGGCATGATTTGGGTGGGGGGAACCTACGGGATCGCTGGAATTATCGGCGATCGGCGGACGCAGGATCGCTTACGCCAGACCTTGAAACGCTACGGAGCCTCACCCGTTGTCCAAGAAATTATTGACCAACAGGAAGACAGCAAGATTCGCAATTTACTGCATGAGCGGCAGTTAGAGTTGCAGGGCAAAAAGCTGGGTGGACGCTACAAAGTCATTCAAATCCTCGGCTCCGGCGGGTTTGGCGAAACCTATGTCGCAGAAGATACGCAACGTCCAGGCACCCCCCGTTGTGTCGTGAAGCAACTCCATCCCACCAGCGACAATCCACGCCACCTCCGGTTAGCCCGACGGCTATTCAAACGGGAGGCCGAGGCCTTGGAGCAACTGGGCAGCCATGATCAAATTCCCCGCCTTCTGGCCTACTTTGAAGAAGAGAATGAATTTTATCTCGTCCAAGAAATGGTGATTGGGCGACCCCTGAGTGAAGAGTTTGCCCTAGGGCGACATTTTCCCGAGACGAAAGTGGTCTCCATGGTGCGGGAACTGTTGCAAATTCTCAGCTTTGTGCACCAGCACGGGGTGATTCACCGCGATATCAAGCCCAGCAACATCATCCAGCGGGAATCCGATAGCAAGCTGGTGTTGATTGACTTTGGGGCAGCCAAGGCGATTCAAACGGGACTGCCCCTGGATGATAAAGCCAGCGACCTCACCGTTGGCATCGGCACCCAGGGGTATATGCCGCCGGAGCAATGTACGGGCAATCCGAGGCTCAACAGTGACCTGTATGCTGTGGGCATGTTGGCGATTCAAGCTTTGACGGGACGCCCGCCGAGCCAATTGAAAGCCCATCCGGTGACTGGCGAAGTTGATTGGCTGGATTACAGTTATGTCAGTAACCAATTTGCAGCGGTGCTGGCGAAGTTGGTGCGCTATGACTTTCAAGCCCGCTACCAAACGGCCCAGGATGCCCTGCAAGATCTGCGTCAACTGGCGACCTTCCCCACGGCTCCCGCCCTCGTGGAAAAAGCAGTGCAGGAAGCGACAACCGTGACGAGCGAAGAAATTAACAGTGACACGCGCATCTGGCCCCAAAACTTTGGGGCAGCCCAAGAGATTCCGCCGACCGATCCCCAGTCGCTCAAGGTGACCGATGCCCCTCCCCGCGAGCCGGAGCAGTCTGATGCCATGCAGGAAACGCCACCAACGGATCCTCCCTATGCTTAAGGTGCTTAAGGCATTCCCTGGGCTGTCTGAATTATGGGCTGTCTGGGTTATGGGCTATCTGGGGCTGCGATCTGGGGGGCACGGCCCGTTAGCCCGAGCATCAACCGCAGGATTTGGGTCTTAATCGGTTGAATATTGCCGAGGATCCAGAGACCCAGGCGGCGGAGTCCCACGATCGGGAGAATCCGGTTGGAGAACAGGCGATCGAGGCAATCGGTAAAGGCCAGCACGATGACATTTTCAACCATGCGCCACCGCTCATAGCGCTTGAGTACCTTGAGGCTGGCAAAATCTTCGCCTCGGTGGTGGGCTGTGCGGATGACCTCCGCCAGGGCCGCTGCATCGCGCACACCGAGATTCATGCCTTGGCCGCCGACGGGATGGCAGCAGTGGGCCGCATCGCCAATCAGCGCCAGCCGAGGTTTGACGTACTGGGTACTGTGGAGCAGCCGCACGGGAAAAACATAGGGATCCCCCACAAGGTCGAGCTGGCCCATCTGGGAGCCGTAGCGCTGGGTCAGTTCCTGTAGGAAGCTAGCGCGATCGAGCTGCATCAGACGTTCTGCTTCTGCGTGGGGCACCGTCCAGACAATGCGGCATAGATTATCTGGCAAGGGCAGGATGGCGAAGGGCCCATCGGTTTGGAAGCGCTCGTAGGCGATGTTGGCGTGGGACTTTTCGGGCTGGATAAAGGCGACCACACAGGATTGCCAATACTGCCAGCCGTAGGTGCGAATGCTGGCCTGTTGCCGCAGGGGAGATCGGGCACCGTCCGCCCCCACGACGAGCCGACTGCGCAGGGTGGTGACTTCCCCCGACTGGTCGATCGTCAGCCGTGCAACCTTGGCTTGAAAGTCTGTCTGCACGACCTTGGCAGGGCAGAGCCAAGTGATGTCAGGGCATTGGCGCAGTTGGGTTTGCAATTCCGCCAGGAGAATCCGATGTTCGGCCACATAGCCCAACGTGTCTGACTGGATATCCTGGGGCGAAAACTGGACAACCCCTGGATGACGCCCATCGGAGAGATAAACCTGGGTATAGGTTTCGATTTGGGGGCGAATCCGTTGCCAGAGGCCCAATTGGTCAAAAATTTGGCTGGAGAGCAGATTGAGGGAGTACGCCTGTCCACGAGCCACGGCCAAGGATTGTTCGCTCGCTTCAATCAGGGCAATTTTGAGTCCTGAACCGGATAGGGCACAAGCCGCCAAGCTCCCAACGATCCCACCGCCCACGATCGTGACATCGTAATCGTAGGTGGCTTGATTGTCATCGGTCTCAGCGTCCTGGGAGTTTTCACGCGGAGCGTATGCAGATGTGACAGCCTTCACCTGAGCCATATTATCTAACCGTTATTATCCAACCGTGAAGAAAGGGGTTAGCCCCTAAGCAAGGGGTAACTGTTAAGAAACGCAAGAAACCGTTACATTTCTATTCTGACCTGAAGAAATCCGAGTCGGCAAGCAGATCGATCGATTCTGGCCGGGATCAAGGGGATGGATCTGGGCTATGGGGTATACGTGTGATCGTTTGACGATGGGCAACGGGAATGGGTTTAGCGATCGGAATCACGATCGAACCACCTGCAAAATCGATCGATCGTGGGCGATGCAGCAAGGTTGAACGAGATCACGATGACAGGCATTGACTGCACGTTTTCGGTCAGCAGTAGCCGGAAATTTGGCTGGGAATTTAGCCAGGAATTTGGCTGGGAATTTAGCCAGGAATTAGCCAGCCGTAATTGCGTCAATACTCAACTAAAGACGCTGATGGTCTATCAATCCGGTGTACTCCTGTACAAAGGATTGAGGGGGTTAGGCCCGATCGAAATTATTTTCACCCATTTGGATGATCTCATCAGAGGAGGTAGGAATGGTCTTCCATTGGGTATCCTGAAGAGGTATAGAGCACAAGACATCTCAGAAAGCGCTGGATGGGGCATCCGGATTGCTTTCTGGGATTTTTCTGTTTTGGAGAGACCTATTTAGATAACGAATGAAGGAACAGAGATCACAAAAAGATGTGATTGTTAAACGCTTCAAGAGCATGTTCAATGAAATACTCACTAAAATACTGGTTGCAAAGTTCACAGAAAAAATTTCCTGAGAAGTTCAATACAGTCTATTAATCTATTTTTTATTTGCCTCTAAAAAACAAATCTTGCAAGACTTAGGACATCGGAAATGGAACAGATCTAGCAACTTTGACGGCATGTCGTAGTTGAGCCAGCCGATACAAATTCCCCCACAGTGAGATGAATCCAGGAAGGCTGTGTCGTGATTCTGCACAGTCAACGACGAGTTAACGACGAGTTAACGACTGGTTAACCGTCAGGTAGCCATCATGTAGCCATCAGGTCAGCATCAGGCCACGCAGCTTCAGTCGATCGTCGAGTGGGTTGAGATCCGTAGGAGGCCCCCGTAGACGCATGGCGGGGGCTGGCCGATCGCGCCCTAAACCCAGGCGCACGGAGGCGCACGGACTACGACGCCTGTTCGCGCTCCATCATGCTGATGTATTTCCAGTCGGAACCGAGAACGGGGATGGGGGGACTCCAACGAATGCGCTCACAAAACCGCAGCACTTGCAGTTGATTGATCGTCGCTTGGACTTCTTCGCGGGTGCCCACGAGGTAGAACTGGAGCGGTCTGCGGCTATCGTCGATCGGGTGATCGGCGTGATCAAAACCAATAAACATGGGATTTCTCCTAAACGTTGTAGCGGGAAGAAATCCCAAAAATTAAAGCCACCCTTTTGCGCAGGACAAGTAGGGTGGCCCGATCGAATGTTAAAATCCGTGTCAGACCGCCTAGCTGCCTAGACCAGCTTCGGGGTTTAGCTGCCTTACGTTGTTGACGCAACTGGGGCAGCGCTTTAATTTTTGGGGTCTAGCTGATTGATTGACCGACGGGCGGTCTGTGCCCTACGAGCCGTTTTCCACGGCTGTAGTCAGCTATAAAAAACAGCTGTAGTCAGCTATGAAAAATAACAGTACGAAGAAAGTCCCACCCTGTCAACCGTATTACGAAAGTTTATGCTCTGTGATATTTGGCAACAGGGAAGGGCGTCTCCGGCAGGCGCGATCGCGGGTGCAGATCCCCTTCTGGGAAAGTGCAGTAAATTGATAGACGAAGGCATTGCAGGAAGTCAATCGATCGCCATGGCACGGATCTTTATCAGTTATCGCAGTCGCAATCCCGATATGAGTTTGGCGCAGACGTTCCATGATGCGTTCCAGGCGGCAGGCCATGGGGCATTTATGGCGGGGGAAAGTATCCGACTGGGGGAAGATTGGGCCAAGCGAATTGATTTGGAATTGGAACGCTGTGATTATTTTCTATTGCTGCTGTCGGAACAGTCCGCTGTGAGTGAAATGGTAACGGAGGAAGTCCGGCGGGCGAAACAATTGCGGGATCAAACGGGAAAGCCAATGCTATTTCCGATTCGGGTCAATTTCCCGATCGATTCGCCCCTCAATTATGATCTACGGGGTTATTTGCAACGTATTCAACAACGGGAATGGCACCGTGAGACGGATACCGATAGTATTTTTCAAGAAATTCTGGCGTTAATTGCCGATCGCACTCCAGTTACGCCAAAGACAACAGCTATAGCAGCACCTACTGAGAACCCCGAAGCCACGCAGCCCGAAGAAGCCCACCCCGAAGCCTTAGATCCGCCCGCGATCGAAACCCGGTTTGCCCAGCGGGAGTCGGTGCAGATGCCGCCGCTCCCTGTGGCCGAGCCGGAACTGCCGGGGGGACAGGTGGATTTGGCGTCACAGTTTTATGTGGAGCGTCCTCCGATCGAAGCGCGCTGTTATGAAGCGATTTCCCAACCCGGTGCCCTGATCCGCATTAAAGCGCCTCGGCAGATGGGGAAAACGTCGCTGATGTCGCGGATTTTGCGCTATGGCGAACAGCAGGGGTGCTTGGGGGTGCCTTTGAGTTTTCAGATTGCGGATTCTGTGGTGTTTGGGGATTTGGATCGCTTTCTGAAATGGTTTGCGGCTAGTGTGGGGCGGCGCTTGCAATTGCCGAATAAGCTGAAGGATTATTGGGATGATATCTTTGGCAGCAAGGATAATTGCACGGCTTATTTTGAAGAATATTTATTGCAGGAGTTAACGCAACCGTTAACGCTCTGTTTAGACGAAGTGGATATGGTGTTTCAACATCTCAGTATTGCCAATGATTTCTTTGGATTATTGCGCAATTGGCATGAGATGGGTAAGACGAGCGAATTGTGGAAACGCTTTCGCTTAGTCGTGGTGCATTCCACGGAGGTTTACATCCCAATGAATATCAATCAATCGCCGTTTAATGTGGGACTCCCGATCGAATTGCCGGAGTTTACCGCTGAGCAGGTGCAGGATTTGGCCGATCGCCATGGCTTGAAGTGGAATACGTCGCAGATTGGGCGGCTGATGGGTATGGTGGGGGGGCATCCCTATCTGGTGCGGTTGGCGCTGTACCACATTGCGCGGGGCGATACGACGCTGGAAGGGTTGCTGCGGGAGGCTCCGACGGAGGCGGGGTTGTATGGCGATCATCTGCGGCGGCATTTGTGGAATTTGGAGCAGCATCCGGAGTTGGCGGCGGCGGTGCGGCAGTTGGTCGCGACGGAGCAGGCGGTGCGGTTGCCCTCGGTGCAGGCGTTTCAACTACACAGTATGGGGTTGGTGGATCTGTTGGGCAATGATGTGGGCTTTCGGAGTGAACTGTATCGCAGCTATTTTGCCGATCGCTTACGATCGGAGTAGTTTCTATCTAATCGATCTGTGATTGCGATGCGAACGATCCCCCTCAATCCCCCTTAATAAGGGGGACTTTCAAGAAATTCAGCCGAATACCCTTCTTTTTTCTAGTACAGAGGAAGCGACGATGACTGCAATTCAAATTAATCAATTAACTTTGGATGAGGTAATTGGGCAATTCCAATTAGTCGAAACAACCGATCTGGATTTTTTCTCGGAGTGGCAAGGGGAATTGCCAGAGATTGACGATCGTACTCAAGAGGATCTCGATCGTATAAAGGCGAATTATGCCTATCTCAGCCGCAAATCCCTAGATGAGGGGGTGGTGAAACTCGTGGTTCTGGGGCGGTTATTGTCGCTGGCAGGATTTTATGAACCGCCCTTTCGCTTAATCACGGAAAAGGCGGTTCAGATTAGTGCCGTAGACGAAGACCAGATTTTCCGAGGGATGGTGGATATTTTGGCCATGCATGAGAAGGTGTGGGTGTTGCTGGTTGAGGCGAAACATAATCGCTTTTCCCTAGAGCCTGCGTTGCCCCAAGCGTTGGCCTACATGAGTGCGGCTCCCTATCCAGATTATCCAACCTTTGGATTAATCACCAATGGGCAGAACTTTTTGTTTTTGAAGATGTTGAATCAAGTTTATGGCACATCCAAGGAGTTTGCCATGCGGAATCCAGGAGATCTAACGCAGGTGTTGCAAGTAATGCGACGGTTAGGGGAAATTGTACGCAGTTGGGAAGTTTAGGGAAAGGAAGGAGTTCAAGGAGTTCTATGAATCGACAGTTGGTAGAAGGTTTAGTCCGAACAATTCGGGCGCTGTCTTCTGAAGAACGGCAAATGCTTTGGGCTGAAGTGCAGCACGATCGGACGCGGGACGCCATCCGTGAGAAATTACGCGGTTATGAACAGCAGTACAAGATTCCCAGTGAACAGTTTTATCGTCAATTTATGGCTGGTGAGTTGGGAGATGAAATAAATTATGTTGAGTGGGCAGGATTTTACGAAACGTTATTACAGAGATAGGTTTAACTGTTACTAATTTTAATGGTCTTGCATTATCACTAACCATCATTGTTCAGGGAATCCGTGATGATTGATGGGACGATTGAGTCCCTCGATGGAGTGAGGATTCACTGTAAGCTGGAACGGATAATTTTTCCACTGGTATAGTGATAGTGCCCTCTTGTTGCTCTATTGCATTGCCCATGACGAATGCGAGTTTCTACCAAGTTGGCGGGACGTTGCCGGGGGACAGTCCAGCCTATGTGACGCGACAGGCGGATGCGGATTTGTATGCGGGTTTGCAGGCGAGTCAGTTTTGCTATGTGCTGAATTCTCGGCAGATGGGGAAGTCGAGTTTGCGGGTGCGGGTGATGCAGCGCTTGCAGGCGGAGGGGGTGGCCTGTGCGGCGATCGATATTACGGCGATCGGCAGTCAGAGTCCGAATTTGGAGCAGTGGTATGCGGGGGTGGCGCGGCAGATTTTGGCGGGGTTGGGGTTGACGGGGCAGTTGCCGTTGCGCAGTTGGTGGAAGGAACGGGAGTATTTGCCGCCGGTCGATCGCTTGGGGGCGTTGATTGAGTGGCTGCTGGGGGCGTTGCCGGGGAAGATTGCGATTTTTGTGGATGAGATTGATAGTGTTCTGAGTTTGCAGTTTCCGATCGATGATTTTTTTGCGTTTATTCGGGCTTGTTATAACTTGCGGGTCGATCGGCCTGAGTATGAGCGGATTACGTTTGCGTTGTTTGGGGTGGCGACACCGGGGGAGTTGATTCGGGATAAGACGCGGACGCCGTTTAATGTTGGGCGGGCGATCGAGGTGGCGGGGTTTACGGCGGGGGAGGTGGCTCCGTTGGCGGCGGGGCTGGGGCCACGGGGGGCGGAGATGTTGGCGGAGATTTTGCAGTGGACGGGGGGCCAGCCGTTTTTGACGCAGCGGGTGTGTCGGCTAGTGGCCCTCACCCCTGGCCCCTCTCCCGCAGGAGAGGGGAAGTTGGAGGAGTCGATCGCGCGTCTTGTGCAGAGTCAGGTGATTGACCGTTGGGAGGCGAATGATGAGCAGACGCATTTGCGGACGATTCGCGATCGGGTGTTGGAGCGGCCTGAGCAGGAGCGGCGGGAGATTTTGGGGATTTATCAGCGGGTGTTGGCGGCGGGGTCTGTGCGGGCGGAGGATAGTGGGGAGCAGATGGCGCTGCGGCTGAGTGGGTTGGTGGTGAAGCGGGATGGGCGGTTGTGGAGTTATAACCGGATTTACCGATCGGTGTTTGATGGGGCTTGGATTGAGGGGGAGTTGGCGCGGTTGTGTCCGTTTGCGGAGCAGATGATGGCGTGGATGCGCGATCGGGATGATTCGCGGTTGTTGCGGGGGCAGGCGTTGCGGGAGGGCCGCGAGTGGGGGATGGCGCAGGTGCGGCTGCGATCGGAGGAGGTGGGGTTTATTCAGGCGTCGTTGGATCTGGAGCGGCAGGAAGAGCGGGTGGCGGCGCAGGGGGCGTTGGCGGTGCAGGAGGAGGCGAATCGGATTTTGCAGGCGGCGACGGCGGAGGCGCAGGGGAAGCTGGCCGTGGCGGAGGAGGAAGCGGAACGGAAGGTGGCGGCGGCGACGCGGAAGGCGAATCGGCGGAATGCGGTTAGTTTGGTGGGGGCGGCGTTGGCGTTGACGGTGGCGGCGATCGCGGTGCCGAGTTCGATTAAGGCAGGGATGGAAGCCCAGAGAAATCTGAAGATGGCTCAAACTGAAACGAGTTTGGAGCGGCAAGCAACCAACTTACTGCGTTATCCCTTTGAACGGTTTCGAGAATTAGAAATTTTGCTGGCTGCGACGAAGCTGGGAATGGCGTTGAAACAGCAAGAGCAACCTATAGGTCTTGCGGAAGTGCCTGCCAGTGGTAAAAGTACAATCTTGGCCTTGCACTTGGCAATCAGCAGCGTAATTGAAGAAAATATCCTGGAATTCCAGGGATCCTTTGGGGGCTTCAGCAATGATGGCCAACGGCTGGCCACCTATTCTGATGAAAATGGCGTTGTCACCAGTCGCATCTTTGATGCCAATGGCAAAGAACTGCTCAAACTCCCCGGATACTTTAGCGGCTTCAGCAAGGATGGCCAACGGCTAGCCATCTCTTCTAATGAAAATGGCATTACCGCTCATATCTTTGATGTCAATGGTAAAGAACTGCTCAAACTCCCCGGATACTTTAGCGGCTTCAGCAATGATGGCCAACGGCTAGTCATCTCTTCTAATGAAAATGGTGGCACCATTCGCCTGTTTGATGCCAATGGCAAAGAACTGCTCAAACTCCCCGGATACTTTAGCGGCTTCAGTAATGATGGCCAACGGCTAGCTATCTCTTCTGATAAAAATGATATCGTCACTAGTCGCCTGTTTGATGTCAATGGCAAAGAACTGCTCAAACTGCCTGGAGAATTTAGCGGCTTCAGTAATGATGGCCAACGGCTGGCTTCTTCTTCTGATAAAAATGGCGGTACCACCCATATCTTTGGTGCCAATGGCAAAGAACTACTCAAATTACCTGGATCCTTAATCAAGACTGGCTTATCTCTGTCCATCTCTCGTGGGAAAATTCTTACATTCCTTGGAGACTCTGGTGGCTTTAGCAATGATGGCCAAAAGCTAGCTACCTATTCTAGTGAAAATGGCGGCACCACCCGTATCTTTGATGTCAGTGGCAAAGAACTGCTCAAACTGCCTGGAGAATTTAGCGGCTTCAGCAAGAATGCACAACGACTGGCTACCTATTCTAGTGAAAATGGCGGCACCACCCGTATCTTTGATGTCAATGGCAAAGAACTACTCAAACTGCCTGGAGAATTTAGCGGCTTCAGCAAGGATGACAGCAAAGTTATTACCAGAAACACTAAAGCGATACTTGGGATGGCTAACTTTGAGATAGTTCGCTTAATGAATGTTCGAGGGAGACAATTTCCTAAGCTAGACCGCCAAGACTTTAGCAGTTTTAGCAAGGATGGACAGTGGCTGGCCACCTCTTCTAGGGAAAATGACGTTGCCACCAGTCGCTTGTTTGATGCCAATGGCAAAGAACTACTCAAACTCCCAGGAAACTTTAGAGGCTTCAGCAATGATAGACAAAGACTAGCAACCGATTCTTGGGGAAATGGCGGCACCAGTCACCTGTTTGATACAAATGGTAAAGAACTACTCAAAGTCCCCGGAGAATTTCAAGACTTCAGCAATGATGGACAAAGGCTGATCATCAATTCTAGAAAAAATGACGTTGTCACCAGTCGCTTGTTTGATGCCAATGGTAAAGAAATTCTCAAACTCCCTGGAAAATTTAACAGCTTCAGTAACGATGGACAACGGCTGGTCATTGATTCCGCTGAAAATGGCATTGTCACCAGTCGTTTATTTGATGCCAATGGCAAAGAACTCCTCAAACTCCCTGGAAAATTTAGAAGCTTCAGCAATGATAGACAACGGCTGGCCACTTTTTCTGATGACAATGGCGATACCATTCATATCTTCGATGCCAATGGTAAAGAACTGTTTAAAGTCCCAGGATACGATAACAGATTCAGCAATGATGGCCGACGGCTGGCTACCTTTTCTTTTGCAAATGGCGGTACCACTCATATTTTTGATGCCAATGGTAAAGAACTCCTCAAACTCCCTGGATACCTTAGAGACTTCAGCAATGATGGCCAACGGCTGGTTACCTATTCTGAGATAATTGGCGGCACTACTCGCCTATTGGATACCAATGGCAAAGAACTCCTCAAACTCCTAGGCGACTTTATAAGCTTCAGCAATGATGGCAAAAAAATGCTGATGTATGCCCAAAACGAAGATATGACTCGCCTCTATGACGCCGCCTCTGGCAACCTCATCGCAGAATTTCTAGGAGAATCTGTTTATCGTAGCCCTGATGACAAAACTCTCATTACCCTAGACAACACCGGACAATTCCACCTCTGGGACATGAACGCCAATTTAGACACCCTCCTCACCCAAGCCTGCCAAAAGCTCAACCTCTATCTCACAACCCATCCTGAAACTGCTCCCGACGTGCAATCATTCTGCCAAGCACACCGAAAATCATGATTCTCGCTAATCTAAATCAAAAAGATTCAGCAACGTATCTGACAATCAATTATTGAACTCTAGAGAAAACACGATCGACTATTCTAAAACCAACACTAACAAGTCGCGATCGATTAATAACCAGCCATCTCCCGCCGCACCTTATCAATCTCCTCCTCACTAGGAGCCTGCCCCAAATGCGCCAACGCTCCCAAGGAAGACACCCTCGGCTGTCTCTCCCCCGCACTCATTGCCGCCTCCATATCCCCCACAAGCTGCCTCACCAACCTTAACTGCTCGATCGGAGACAACTGGTGTGCAGCCATTAAAACTTGTTCCAGCGTCATCATCATCTCACCCAATCAGTGGACTTCTAAAAACATTATATCCTCACCCTTTCAAGCTTGCCTCCACAGGCCAGCTCAGACCTTGAGTGAATAAAATAACCAACACGATCGACAACGCTAAACCCAACACAAACAAACCGCGATCGACTTTGTCCATCTCAATTCCGATCCCCCCTACCCCCTTAAAAAAGGCGAAATTCAAGCAAATTCTCTCAAAGTCCCCCTTTTTAAGGGGGATTTAGGGGGATCGACGCATCGCAATCACAAATTGATTGAGTATAACCTCAAGCGTTACCAACGTCGCTGCAACACACTCACCCATTCCCCTTCCACACCAGGAACCGGCATCGGTTTACCCCAATAAACCCTGTCCACAAACCCGATCGAATGCAATCGGTTAATGATTGACTCCACCGTTTCCTTCGTGCCAAAAAGTTGTAACCGATAGTATGGATGCAACTGTTCGATCGAGCGATCGCCGCGATCGCCAGAACCTTTCGCCATAACTGAGCTTCTCCTGTTTGTAGTGAGTCTTTGCCCTCACCCTAACCCTCTCCCAAAGGTAGAGGGAACCCGATCGCATTCTCCCTTCTCCTGCGTGTGGGCTACCGTGTACACACAAGTCGGAATAAACTAGGAAAAAGCTATGAAAGCGCTATTTTCTATGAATAACCCGATTTTAATTCGTGCTGAGCAAACCAAAGACCGCAATACGGTCTTTGGTGATCCGCG